>CAZXJK010000032.1:0-16856 GCA_964640895.1 uncultured Methylomonas sp. | reverse complement strand
ACAAACAAAAATCCTACCCAATATCGGACGATTATTTATTTCCAGCTCCCTTAGATGATAGCTTTCGTTTCAATTGCCACTAAAAAATACAATGCATCAGTTGAAATTTTACATCCAAATTCGCTTGCTTAGGTCTGGCATTGCCCGCTGCTGAACTCATAAAGCGGCAGCTAATTCGATGTTTTCCCCCACTAATTTCAACAAAATAAGGCGTAGTACGTGGCAATTTAGCAACAATAATTTGATAAGGCTGAGTTTGTTCCAGAGTCGTTTGATAAAAACCATGGACTGCCGTCTCCTCAACAGTATTTCCACTTAAGCGAATAAAGTTTAAAATCAAATCAATCGCAGTACGAATGGCAGAAAATTGACCAATCCACATCTGAAAATCTTGGTTCTGTACTTCTTCACTTTGCTCTAGCCAATAATGATAGGAAGGTAAGTCAAACGAACAGGTGCCACCAGGAATACTACTGCGCTGCGTAATTGATTTAAATAAATCACTTTCCATCCCAGATAAATCCAACTTACCATTAATGGCATAGAGTGTTTTACTGATAACATTCAAATCATCTAAAATTTTACGCAACCTAGAAGTATCAACCCCTTCATGTGTTGATAACTGATTAAACCTATTTGAATGGCGCTCTAATTCTTTTAAAGTCTCCGCCTTTAAGTCATGGCGACTAAAAATCTGTAAGACATCAACCAAAATATTAACTGTTACCCGCTTATCCCAAATACTAGTGCCAGCAAAAAAATGATCTAATTGTAAAAAAAGCTGTTCCAAACGTATGAACACACGCATGCGTTCATTAAGAGGAAATTCGTAGCTGATATATTCCGATGTCACAATATTTGTTTTAAGAATTTAGCGTGTAATGAATGTACTTGCTGTTCTACATTAGCAAGGCTTTGGGTATTATCAATGATGCTATCAGCTTGTTTTAGTCGCTCAGCACGACTTACCTGACTGTTAATGATAGCTGTAATTTGCATATTATTTAATTTATCTCGTGATTTTACTCTATCCACTTGCATCTCTACAGGACAATCAACAACTAGGATATGATTAACAAGATCCTGCATTTTAGTTTCTATTAACAATGGAATGGCAATAATAACATATGGAGCTTGCAGCCTATTAACGTGCGCATCAATCTCGGCATAAATAAGAGGATGCATGATTTGTTCGAGTAATGACTTTTTTTTAGGATCATTAAAAATAATGTCACGTAATTTTGCACGATCCAAAGCCCCATCAGCTGTTAGTATAGTTTCACCAAAACCAACACAAATATGCTGAAGTGCTATTTGTTTAGGCGCAACAAGAGCATGTGCTATCTCATCCGCATCAATAACAGGCACAACTAATTGTTTAAATAAATCAGAAACGACAGATTTACCAGAACCTATCCCACCCGTAAGCCCTACCTTATACATAAAGTTCTATTGTAAACCAACATAGGTCAAGTAAAGCGTATTAAGTTGTTCACCCCACAGTAATGCTATCCAGCCCGCAATAGCAAGGTAGGGACCAAACGGAATAGGAATACTTTTATCACGACCTAGAAAAATAATCATGGTAACACCTATTATCGCTCCAACTATGGAAGAAAGCAGAATTATTAAGGGCAAATATTGCCAACCAAGCCAAGCACCAAAAAGTGCCAACAACTTAAAGTCACCATAGCCCATCCCTTCTTTACCCGTTAATAGTTTAAATAACTGATAAATTGACCATAAAATAAGATACCCAGCAATAGCCCCGATAATGCTGGCATTAGGATCAGTAAAAACATTAAATAAACTTAGCAATATTCCCAGCCACAGCATAGGCAAAGTGATGCTATCAGGCAATAATTGCTTATCAAAATCAATACCACTAAGGGCAATTAAAGTCCAAGTGAGCAATAATGCAAATAAGGTGGCTAACTGCCCCCCTAATTGATAGGCAACCATCATGGATAACACAGCTGTCAGAGCTTCTACAAAGGGGTAGCGTATCGAAATATGAGTACCACAATTAGCACATTGCCCCCGTAAAAATAAATAACTAAAGACCGGAATATTCTGGTAAACCTTAATGCCTTTTTCACACTGAGGGCAATGCGACCTAGGCAAAGATAAGTTAAACACTTCAGGTGTGTGTTTGCTAATAGGTAACTCAAGAAATTCCTCGCATTCATTCCGCCAACCACGTTGCATCATGATCGGTAAGCGATATATGACCACATTGAGAAAACTACCGACTAATAAACCTACTATTCCTGCTAGTAAAGTGATTAATATGGGGGATTGTAAAATAATGGATAAAGAGGACATGAAATTATACCTAATACGATAAGGGGCACCCGAGCTTCACTTTATACTTCACACAGTGACTACCTGTAAGAAACATAATTATAAAAACCATTCGCTAACTTCGTCAGAAAACCTTCCGAAAAAGTGTTTCATTTTATATTTCATTACCATTAGCTATTGTTATAATTGACTTTTATTGAACTTATTTGAAAAATAATTTTCAAATATTTCATTAACACATTAGAATTGCTTAATTTTGTCAAAATTTAAGTTTATTTCGGGTAAAATGAAACAATGTTTAATCTATTATAGATCATCAATGACATTAATATTAATGGTGTTAGGCAAACATTTGCGTCTAACTCAGAAATTTTTATTTTATCGGTATTTTGATGGAACCGTACCCCTTCATAAATCCAAACCTATTTGTGTCCAAGCACAGCCTCACACTATTACTAATACCAATAATTTATACTGATCTTTTTTATTCAAACCAGTTATCTAATTCCAAATTTTTAAAGTCAGAAAAATCACCAGTATTCCGCGTTACCAATATTAAATTATTAACCGCTGCTATCGATGCAACCTCACCATCAGCATAGGCGGATATTTTACCTTGCGCTTTAAGTATGGCTCGTTGCTTTGCATGCCACTCTGCTGCCAATTTCTCATACGGCAAAATAATCAAGCCACCATTTTGCAATGTCAGTAAATAAGACTGTAACTCTGTTTTTCTTTTAGATTCTGCCAACAATTCACAACCATACTGTAACTCATGCCAGACAATTGCCGCTGTTACATATTGGCCATCATATTGTGCAAAATGTTGCATCACTTTGATGTTTGGTTTCTTTCTAGCAGGCTCTGAAAGGATGTTGGTATCCAATAAATAATTTATTCGTCCCATGAAAACTCACGGGCAGCAGATTCTTTACGTATTGTTTTAAGATCCTTATCACTAAGGCCAATATCCAAAGCTTCATCTAACTGACTGCGCCAATTTAGAATAGCAGAATTCAGGCTTTTAACAGGTGAAATTAATTGCTTATATTGAGCCTCTGACATCATAACCGCAACAGGTTTACCATAACGAGTTAGATGAATAGGTTCTTCAATTTCAAGCTGATGGATCAAGTGAGATAAATTATTTTTGGCTTCGGCAATAGTGCTTGTTTTCATAATAGCCCTCTTTGGTTATGGCTATCATTATAGCCATATTAATTTGATAATAAAGCGATAACTCAAACTTTCTTAACTGTGTCATTTCCCGGGTAATCAAAACAACATATATCAAACGTTTGTATGGGGATAGATGTCAAGTGAAACGATTTTTTTGAACAAAGTTATTTTATGAATTCAGCTTTTCCTGATCCCCCTTTCATTAATGGCAACAAGAGAAGGAGAAGCGCAAAAAATCGATAACGTCTTCACTGTAAAAGCTACCAACGTTATCGACCTTGCCCGCTTTGACAGTCAAACAACTGTGCAGGATAAAGCACCTGAACAGGAGATTACATTGCCTACGACACCATAATGCAGCAGGTTCCAGCCACTCTCCTGTGCTGGCCAGGCGGAAGCCCAGATTGTTGTTGCTGTTGTCTGGGCTATTGTTGTTACGATTCGCCGCACGGCTGTTGTTCTCATTGTTGTTCCAACTACCACCACGGTTCACACGATTGGAGCCACCTTCGGCACTCTTCCGATTCTTTTTTAACACGTATCTGACCTCAAATCAAAAATAAGGCATGATGTACAATTCTATCTTTAAACGGTGCCACGGCGATACATCGGGGTTTTGGATCACGAATGGAGAAATATCTGAATTGACTCGGCTGATAATGCCCTGTTTGCAATAATTGCTGTATCGACAATAACTCAGCCTCCAAATGAAAACTAAAACGCGTGGTTTCACTATTCCAGCCCGTACCTTTTCTTGCCTTTAACCAAGCATGATAAAGGTTTTCAAAGCTGGTGAATTGCTCAAAAATCTGATTGACTCTACGCATCAGTCACTTTGCTTGAGCCAGCCGCCCGTCATTTTGCCCGCCTCATTCAGTGCCCTGCTGATATACTCATACTGGCGTATCGACAAATATTGTCGCTCAAAACAACAGCGAAATAAACCCCGTAATTTTTCCAAATTCAAATTCACTTTTTTAAGTGTGGAACGGCGGTCTTTCTGGTAAATGGCCTCTATAATCCATTCCAAAATCTCTAAAGATAAATCGATAATACGACTTGCCAAGCTGAAACGCACTTTCTTCGGTAAACGTTCGGCACTATCTAAAATCCAATTTAAGGTCTTATACCAATGTACAAATAAGGGATAATCTTCAGTTGCCATCGCCAGCATCCCCTCTACCAGAATGAGCCTCTGGTTGCTCACTTGCATTAGCAGTAAAGCGTCTGACAATCTCTAATATTTCTTGTCCATGTCGTTGAGTCTTCTTTTGCCCAAAGCCCTGAATAAGCCGTAAACCTTCCAAACTGCTCGGCGCACTACCGACAATATTAACCAACTCTTTATTGGTCGCAATAATATACACGGGGATTTTCTCAGCAGCTGCTTTCTCTCTGCGCCAGTGTTGCAATTCGGTCAACAATTGTTGCTGCACAGGGTTAAAATCTTTATCCAACTTTGGTTTTTCCAGCTCAGGGATCATGGGGCTCGTACTCAAGCCAAACTGTCCAATAGGCTTCACCCTGTAATTGAAAAAATTGCGGCTGCATGCTTTTTATATTTTTACCCGCGATAAATTGCTGCAACGCCTCCTCATTAAATCCTTGCATGACCGCATCAAAAGGCAGTGTTAATATTTTTATCATGTCATCACCCGCAACCTACTCAAGTTATACAAAATAAAAAATGTTAAATTAATTATGCTTGAGTACTTAATGAAACGATTAAAATTCATTCGCTAACTTCACTAAATGGCCGCACCAAGCTTGAAGATAGGTAAATACATAGCAACAATCAAGCCCCCGACTAAAACACCTAAAATAGCCATAATGAACGGCTCCATTAAACTACTTAGGTTATCGACTAAATTATCGACTTCTTCTTCATAAAAATCAGCCACTTTATCTAGCATTTTATCAATTGAACCCGCTTCTTCTCCAATAGCCAACATTTGTACCACCATATGTGGAAATAAGTTAGTTTGAACCATAGCATATTTCATACTTTGCCCCGTTGAAACTTCTTCCCGCATTTGCATCACCGCATTCGAGTAAACTATATTTCCAGTCGCTCCAGCAACCGATTCTAATGCCTCTACTAAAGGTACCCCAGCTGCTGACATGGTTGACAAAGTACGCGCAAAACGGGCAATCGCAGATTTGTTTAATATTAGCCCCACCACAGGAAGTTTAAGCATGGTGCGATCCAGAAAATGGTTAAATGGTTTGGAGCGCCTACGGAAATATCCAAAAGTATACACTGTACCCACAATACCACCGACAACAAAATACCAGTTGGCCACCATCCAGTCTGATAGCCCCATTACCCATAATGTAAAGGCAGGTAATTCTGCACCAAAACTATCAAATAAATCTTTAAATACCGGGACGACAAAAATAAGCAAAATTGCAGTTACCACAAAAGCTACTACAACAACGGCGATAGGATAAGTTAATGCCTTTTTCACCTTGGCTTTAATTGATTCTGATTTTTCCTTATAGGTGGCAATTTTATCGAGTAAGCCTTCCAATATTCCTGCTTGCTCACCAGCCTCAACCAAATTACAAAATAACTCATCAAATTGCACTGGACGCTTTCCAAGTGCTTCCGCAAGCGTGTCACCCGCTTCAATATCGGCTTTTATAGCCAACAACATCTCAGCCATTGACGCGTTTTCATGCCCTTTGCCAATAATATCAAAAGACTGTACTAACGGCACTCCTGACTCAAGCATGGTAGCAAGTTGCCTGGCAAAAAGAGAAACATCTTTAGTTGTTATGGTGGCCTTTGCTTTAGAAAATAATGGTTTAGGTTTTTTCTTTATAGCAATAACACGAATACTTTGGCGCCTTAACTCTGCTTTGGCGACCATCACACTTAATGCTGCTAATTCTCCTTTAACGACTTTACCCGTTCTGTCTTTGCCCTTCCAGACAAAATCTATTTGTTCATTGTCATCTGCCATAATTACTCTCGAGTCACCCTGTCAATTTCTTCTAATGTGGTAATACCTTGTATAATTTTCAATAAGCCTGAACGTCTTAAATCATTGATACCTTCAGATTTTGCCTGATCACCTAATTCCATTGCATTGCACCCCTCTAAAATACGCGCGCGCATTACCTCACTAATAGGCATGACTTGATAAATCCCGACACGGCCTTTATAGCCATCATTACAATGCTCACAACCTATCGCTTTATATACCGTAAAACTACCTATTTCATCCTCTTTAAAGCCTGCCTCTAATAAAGTTTTATCGGGATAATCTGCATCAGTTTTACAGTACTCACACAACCTCCTTGCAAGCCGTTGCGCCATAATAAGTAAGACTGAGGAAACAATATTAAAAGCAGGGATCCCCATTTGTAATAAACGGTTCAAAGTTTGTGGCGCATCATTGGTATGCAAGGTAGAGAGCACCATATGTCCAGTTTGCGCTGCTTTAACAGCAATTTCAGCAGTTTCTAAATCACGAATCTCCCCTACCATAATAATATCAGGATCTTGCCGTAAAAATGCTCTTAATGCCGTAGCAAAAGTAAGCCCAGCTTTAACATTCATATTAACCTGATTAATACCCTCGACAGTAATCTCAACGGGATCTTCAGCAGTAGAAATATTACGTTCAACGGTATTGAGAATATTCAATCCCGTATAGAGTGATACTGTTTTACCACTACCAGTAGGCCCGGTGACTAAAATCATGCCATATGGTTTGTGTAAAGCGGATAAAAATAGCTCTTTCTGCTCTGGCTCAAAACCCAGCTTTTCAACTCCAAGCTGTGCACTGGTAGGATCTAAAATACGCAATACAACTTTTTCACCAAATAGAGTAGGACAGGTACTTACTCGAAAATCAATCGCTTTATTGCGAGAGAGCCTCATTTTAATACGTCCATCCTGAGGAACTCGTCGTTCAGCAATATCCATTTTAGACATGACTTTAATACGCGAAACAATCCGGTTAGCTATATTTGAAGGCGGACTAGCTACTTCATGCAACATCCCATCACTACGAAAGCGAATGCGAAAAGTTTTTTCGTAAGGCTCTAAATGTATATCTGAAGCACCTTTTTTAATGGCATCTAGTAATATTTTATTAACAAAGCGAACAATAGGCGCGTCATCAATATCACTAGTATCAACCTCCTTAGATGTGTCTTGACCATCTGAAATATCAATATTATCTAAATCAGAATCCAGCAAGTCAGTCATGCTGGTATCAGTGGCTTCAAGAAAGGAATCTATTGCGCTAACCAGCTTATCTTCTTCAACTAAAATAGTTTCAGTACTCAGACGAGTATGAAACTTGATATCATCTAAGGCTTGGAAATTAGTGGGGTCGGATAAGGCAACAAATAAGCGGTTACCTCTTTTGAATAGGGGAAGTGCATGATGTTGATGAATCAGTTTTTCACTAACAATACCTGTTGGCAGTACTGATTTATCAAAGGCTGATAAATCAAAAACAGGCACACCAAACTCATTAGAAGCATGCATTGCAATGGCTTTTGCTTCCACATATTTATTATTGACCAAATAGCTAATCAGGGGAACTTTTTTGTTTTTTGCATCAGTACTATACGTTTGTGCATCAGCCTCAGTTAATAAGCCTTCTTGAATAATGCATTTTAATAGACCATTAAAATGTAAATCTGCAGAATTTGCTACCATAATAAATAAGTTATTTTATGATTCATACCAATGAATATAGATGAAACTGACTCATTAGCCAAGTATTTCAAGCATTATTAATTTAGTAAATTAATAATAAAACTACGAATAGACGCTGGTTCGAAAGGCTTATCTAAAATCGCAGATACACCTGCGTGCTTAATAGCCGCAAGACGTTTTGAATCACGTTCGCTAGTAATTAAGATAATAGGAATGGTTTTTTGTTCGCTTTGATCACGAATATACGTTGTAAGTTGTAAGCCATCCACTTCAGGCATATTGTAATCCGTCACAATCAGATCAAAATAACTTTGTTGAAGTAAAGCAATAGCCGCACCGCCATCATTGACTTGGGTAATATTCTCTATGCCTATATCACTTAAAATTCGACTGATATACTTCAAGGCTAACGGGCTATCATCGACTAATAATACCGAAACATCTTCAATATCAAAATGATCCAGTGTGGCTTTTTCAGGGTTTAGGTAATCAATTGTTGCCGCTAATGCTATCTGCAATTCTTCAACTGCAAAAGGTTTAGGTAAAATAGCAATGGCACCTGCTTGTCGAATAGGTTCCAAACTGGCTAAATTGGTTTCACTCGAAATCAACATAAAAGCCATATCGTAGCCATCAGCATCTTCACGTAGTTCATACGCCAACTCACTGCCAGTCATATCAGGGAGGTACATAGCACTGATAATCAAATCTGCAGGAAGTTTCTTGAGATTATCAAATACTTCAGCACCCGATTCACAACAAGTAATATCAGTGATACCTGTTTGTTGTAAGTAATTTTTTATAATATGTTGCTGTGTTGATGAAGGTTCAACTAGAAAGACACGTAAATTAGCATATTGTGTGCTCATTTATTTATTCGATAAAGGTTAAGGCCCAAAGAGGCTTGCTGGGTAAAGTGTTGTGCCACACTCAGTTCTTCTAGTGTTAGCGGCTGATGACTGATAGCCCTGTCAGTATACACCAATCCAATAAATTTATGATGGGTATACAGGGGTAATAAAAAGCATTCAACCTTCCCTATGGTATTAATAATATGCGCAGTGTAATAAACATCATGCTGGGCAGGTGTGGCCCATAAGCCATGTGCAGATTGACTAGCAAAATAAAATAAATTGGGTGGGCTAGCAGTCAAATTAAAAGCAATTTTCTGTTGTATGTTTTCTTTTTCCCAGCCAAAGGAAAACTTCTCATTCAGCATATTTTTACTTGGGCTAGCCAGCATAAAGCAACTGCGATCCATACCAATACCCCGATGAATACCTTCAACGACTGTCTCAAACAATAAATTAAGATTAATATTGCCACAAAGTAGCTTACTTATATCTTGCAGAATTTGAAACTGTAATTGTTTTTTATTGCTGGTTGGTAATGGCTGTTCATGACTATCCAAAGTATCATCACTTTCAAGGTGATTATTTTGGATGAAACGCGATGCATCATGCGCACCAAATTGTTGGGCAATTTTAACGGCTATTTTGGTGTTGTTTTGTAAAGTATCTTTTAAAACTTTAATTGGCTTATTGCTAATTTGAGTCAGTTCCAATAAACACTGGTTCATTGCTTCCGACTCCCAGCCCAGCTTACTTGCCGCTGAAATAGCATGACTTAAATCAACCAGCTTGGTTCGATTATTATTAGTTTTGCCTATAGCCTCGTCAATCAAACCACCCAACTGCCATGATTGACCAAGGGATGCAGTTAATTTCTTTAGCTTAAAACCCAAGACTTCTTGCTCAGCTTGCTGCTGTGATTTACCTGCCTGCATTAATACTTGAATACGCTCACCCTGTTTATTGCTAAAACACCAAAAAGCAATTTCACCTATTTTGTTGAGTAAAGCCGCTATAAACACTTCTTCAGGCGAGCGATCCCCCACTAATATGGCCAATGATTTTGCTTGCACGGCTGCATGAATAGCCATTGCAATTTCTTCATTGGCTTTATCTTTATTTTTTTGCGAAATAATCGCCTCAAAAAAAGAGCAAGCAAGGGTTAACTCTCGAATGACTCCAGAACCCAAAATAACAATCGAGCGTGATACCGTGACCATCTTTTGATTTGATGGGTTGTAATAAGAGCTATTACTCATTTTTAACAGTTTAGCCGTTAAATTTGGATCTTGCATAATCACTGATGCAAGATCCATAGCACCTTTCTTATTGTCCGCTAATACTGACTGAATTTTACGCGCCGTATTTGAAAATATCGGCATTTCTTCATCGTGTAAAGCTCGGGTCCAAGTAGCAAGACTATTAGGTTCTACCGGCATTAGCTTACTAAAAAATAGTCCACGTTAAAGAGTGCGAATTTTTTGCAATTGCTCATTGAAATTTAGCAATGAACTTTGCGCTTTCGCTAATTTATCTCTCTCTTTCTCAATGACAGCAGCAGGTGCTTTATCAACAAATTTAGGGTTATTTAACTTGCCTTCGATACGCGGTAAATCTTTTTGCAAACGTGCAATTTCTTTTTCTAAACGTGCAATTTCAGCCTCTTTATCAATCAAGCCCGCCATAGGAATCAAAATGCGTAACTCGTTCACTAGAGAAATCGCAGATTCAGGCGCTATTTCCCCGTCTGCCAAACAAGTAATCGATTCAATACGTCCCAGTTTTTGCAGATAAACCTGCGCTTGCGACAAATATTGCTGATCAGTTGCGGTCACGTTTTCCAATAAAACAGGTAATGGCTTACCTGGAGCAATATTCATTTCCCCACGAATACGACGCACACCTAAAATAAATTGCTTAGTCCATTCAATTGCGGCAATGGCCTCAGCATCAATGAGTGCCGTATCCGTTTCAGGGTAAGGCTGTAGCATAATAGTATCAGCTTGTATGCCTGCCAATGGTGCAACACGTTGCCAAATTTCCTCAGTGATAAATGGCATAATCGGATGCGCCAAACGTAACAGCGTTTCTAAAACTGTTAATAAAGTTTTACGCGTTCCACGTTGTAGTGCAGCATTATCCGATTGCAGAGAAATCTTGGACAACTCTAAATACCAATCACAATATTCATTCCAAGTAAATTCATAAATTTCTTGGGCGGCATGGTCAAAACGGTAACTTTCAATCGCATCGCTCGTCGTTGCAATCACTTGATTTAAACGGGAAATAATCCATTTATCTGCTTGGCTATATTCTATATCGCCACCGCTTAGACCACAGTCTTGCTCTTCGGTATTCATCAGCACAAAGCGCGCTGCATTCCATATTTTATTACAGAAATTACGATAGCCTTCTATACGGCCACCCTCTAAACGAATATCACGCCCTGTTGAAGCTAATGAAGCAAAGGTAAATCGCAATGCATCAGTACCATAAGCCGGAATACCATCCGGGTAAGCTTTACGCGTTGCTTTTTCAATTTTCTCAGCCAAATGTGGCTGCATCATGCCGGAAACCCGTTTAGTCACTAAATCTTCTAAACTGATCCCGTCAATCAAATCAATCGGGTCTAATACATTGCCTTTAGATTTAGACATTTTCTGGCCTTCGGCATCACGCACCAACCCATGAATATAGACCTTTTTAAAAGGCACTCCGCCCATGAATTTTTTACCCATCATAATCATACGGGCAACCCAGAAAAAGATAATATCAAAACCGGTCACCAACACGCTACCAGGATAGTGCTGGTCTAATTCCGGTGTTTTTTCAGGCCAACCTAAGGTTGAAAAAGGCCATAGTGCAGAAGAAAACCAAGTATCTAAAACATCTTCATCTTGATTTAATACATAATCATCGGCCAACTCATGTTTAGCACGCACTTCTGCTTCTGAACGCCCCACATAAATATTCCCTAATTCATCATACCAAGCAGGAATACGGTGCCCCCACCAGATTTGTCTGGAAATACACCAATCCTGAATATTGTTCATCCAGTCGTAATAAGTATTTTTCCAGTTATCAGGTACAAATTGAATTTCACCACTTTTAACAGCTTCTAAAGCCGGCCCTGCAAGGGGGGCAACTTTTACATACCATTGGTCAGTCAATAATGGCTCAATAATACTACCCGAGCGATCCCCGCGTGGCACCATTAATTTATGATCAGCAACTTTTTCCAACAAACCTAAAGCATCTAAATCAGCAACAATTTGTTTGCGTGCTGCAACGCGATCCAAACCAATATAAGCGGCAGGAAGTAAATCTTGTTCATCTTCTTCATTGGCACGAATCGCGGCATCAACGGTAAAGATATTAATTAAACCGCCATGAATCTGATCTTGGATTGACGAAATATGTTTATGCCGCGACCAAACTTCATAATCATTAAAATCATGCGCAGGGGTAATTTTGACACACCCCGTACCAAATTCAGGATCAACATATTCATCAGCAATAATGGGAATTAAACGCCCTGACAATGGCAATTTAATAAATTCACCCAGCAAATGTTGATAGCGTTCATCTTTTGGATGAATGGCAACTGCGGCATCACCCAACATCGTTTCCGGACGTGTGGTAGCAACGACCAAGTGCCCTGTACCATTAGATAATGGATAACGCATATGCCACATAGAGCCATTTTCTTCTTCAGATAATACCTCTAAGTCCGAAACCGCCGTATGTAAAACTGGATCCCAGTTAACCAAGCGTTTACCACGGTAAATCAAGCCTTCTTCATATAAACTAACAAAGACTTCTTTCACCGCTTCAGACAGACCATCATCCATGGTAAAACGTTCTCGCGACCAATCTAATGAAGCCCCCATACGACGTAACTGTTTGGTAATGGTGCCGCCAGATTCTTCTTTCCAATCCCAAATACGCTCAACAAATTTTTCGCGACCATAATCATGACGCGTTTTACCTTCTTGATTAATTAAACGCTCCACCACCATTTGGGTTGCAATTCCTGCATGGTCAGTCCCTGGTTGCCACAAGGTGTTATAGCCTTTCATACGATGGTAACGCGTCAAAGCATCCATGATGGTATCTTGAAAAGCATGCCCCATATGCAACCGCCCTGTGACATTGGGTGGTGGAATCATAATGCAATATGACTCACCCTCTTGTTTGGGGGCAAAATAATTTTGCTCTTCCCAGGTAGAGTACCAGCGTTGTTCAATTGAAGCGGGGTTGTATGTTTTTTCCATGGCTGTGGTGTAATAAATAAAATATTAAGGTTTTATTGATTGTAATGTAACTTGGGTCAGATTTTTACTGTATTTTCATAAAATCTAACCTGGCTATTATTCAGCCCTGTCGGATAACGTTATCTGCGCTGCGCTTGATAAACTAATCCGACCTACATTACATTATATGTGTATTAGGTGTTATACCCTGAGTTTGGTAATGACGATAACGTAATCGTCCAGCCTGCTTTTGGGTTTCATCATTATCTAGTAACTCAAAAATCTGGGTTAAATTCCCAATGTGCTCCGGGCACTGTGTCGATAAATTAATTAAAGTATGTTGCCAAGCCTCGGGAGGCTGTTGTGTTCCAATTATAATGGTATTCACCAAACTAGGTAAACTATCCTGATAAACAGCATGCGGCACAAAACTATTAGCACGAAAAGTCCACAATAGTTTATCCATTTGTTGCGCTTGCTGTAATGAATTGGTCAAGATGTAGGTTTTATAACCAAGCCGAAATGCCTTTTCAGCTAATTTACAGGCAAACGCCTGCCGACCTTGCTCTGATTGGGACGACAAGACATAAAAATTAACTTTGGGCTGTGACATTGACAGTTATTAAGTAGCGCGTCTGCTGGGCTGTACTATCTGACCATACCAGTCATAACACAGCCCAACATAAGCTTCCAAGGTTTATTGAATAATACCTAATCAATATTGGCACGATCTAATAAATATTGCACTAATAAAGGCACTGGTCGCCCTGTCGCCCCTTTAGCATCACCACTTTTCCAAGCAGTTCCTGCAATATCCAAATGCGCCCATTGATAATCTTCGGTAAAACGCGATAGAAAACAAGCAGCCGTAATAGTCCCAGCATCACGCCCACCAATATTGGCAATATCAGCAAAATTAGATTTTAGTTGCTCTTGGTACTCATCCCACAACGGCAAACGCCAAACACTGTCTAAAGCGGTTTCACTCGCTGCTTGCAGGTCATTACATAAAGTATCATCATTACCCAATAAACCACTAGGCACACGTCCTAAAGCCACTAAACATGCACCTGTCAAAGTGGCTAAATCAATCACCACATCTGGGTTAAATTTCTTCGCATAAGTTAACGCATCACACAGAATCAAGCGCCCTTCTGCATCGGTATTCAAAATTTCAATGGTCAAGCCAGCCATACTGGTGACAATATCACCTGGTTTATTAGCATCGCCGTCAGGCATATTTTCTGAAGAAGGGATAATGCCCACAACATTCAAAGGCAATTTCAGTGCCGCTGCAGCCTGTAAAGTACCCAATACTGCGGCACTACCACACATGTCGTACTTCATTTCATCCATACCAGCACCTGGTTTTAATGAAATGCCACCCGCATCAAAAGTCAAACCTTTGCCGACAAAGACAATAGGCTTAGTATCGGTATCAGTGCCTTTATATTCTAAAGTAATCAATTTTGCAGGCTGGCGACTACCACGACTCACTGACAGAAAAGAGCCCATACCCAGCTTTTCCATTTCAGCTTCTTCTAAAATTTCAGTCGTTAAATTATCATAAAACTTTGCCAAACTAACTGCTTGCTCAGCCAGATAAGACGGCGTACAAATATTGCCTGGTAGATCAGAAACATGCTTAGCAAGACTGACACCTTTAGCAATCGCTCTACCTTGATTAATGCCTGTTTGCACAGCCTCTGTCTCAGTTTCACTGTGAATACTTAATTGTCGCAAAGCCAATTTATCAGCAGGCTTACTTTTACAATCATTAAATTGATAAAAAGGCGCGGAGAATGCTTCTACAATTTGACGCGCATTCCAGTCAATATTGTGCTCAGCCACTTTATTTTCTGCCAAACAACAGATTGCACTGCTAATTTGAGTTGCCTTTAAAGTATTCGCTGCACTGGTTACTGCTTTTCGATAGTCTTTTGCGGTTAATTTATCCGCATCCCCCAAGCCAATCAATAAAGCACGCTTGATAGGCGCATGGGGTAAATAGTTAATTAATAAGCTATCTGCTACTTTCCCTTTAATATCCCCCCGCTCTTGCATATCAGCAATCAAACCATCTGTTAAAGTATTCAATGCTTGTGCTGCAGGACTAAGTTGCTGATTTTCAAAAACAGCAACAATAAGACATTCAGTTTCCAAAGCATCTAAAGGGGTTGTAGCTAATAAATAATCCATAAAGCTCATTTAAGGTCGAGAGTTAAAATTGCTGCACATTATACAATATAATGAATTGAAAAAAATTGAGATCGTCCACAAAGTCATTAACTTAAGGGAGCTGGAAATAAATAATCGTCCGATATTGGGTAGGATTTTTGTTTGTCTTTGGTGGTGTCGTAACGGGCGCGTAGCAAGCTACGTAACTGTTACGACACCGCTAAAGACGGACAAAAAGACCAACAAGATTGGATGATTATTTTTTTCCATCTCCCTAATTGTATGCAAGCTAAAACTGCTCAATTGAAAGACCGCACCCTATCGCACGGCTCATAAAAGGTTTAGCTGGGCTAACTGCGGATGAAGTGCTAATTAATTATGCTTGGGTACTTATATATCCATTGCCTTATAAGTTTGCATTCCCCCAGATAAAATCTTGGCTTGATACCCAGCCTGCAATAATAATCGCAATGCATAATAAGCACGCTGACCCACCCCACAAACCAACCACAATTCCTTATCTTTTCCTAATTCATGCAGACGCGCCCTTAGCTCTTCTATAGGAATATTAATGGCACCTATAATATGCTCCTGAGTATATTCTGCATTGCTTCTCACATCGACTACTTGATGCTCATCAGCCTTTAAATCTTGCCATTGCGCTAATGGCAAATCACCACGCAGATGATTTGCTGCAATCATTCCTGCCATATTGACAGGGTCTTTTGCCGCGCCAAATTGTGGTGCATAACATAATTCACTTTCTTCCAAGTCATAAACCGTCGCATGCATCTGCATAGCCATAGCAATGACATCAACCCGTCTGGCAACGCCTTCCTGCCCAAAACCTTGCACACCTAATATTTTACCATCAGCTTTAGCAAAAATTAATTTCAAATGAATTGAGTGTGCGCCAGGAAAATAATCGACATGATGCCCGGGATGTAGGTAAATAACTTGGTAATTATCTATGCCTGCACGCTGTAATGACTTTTCACTAGCACCTGTCATCGCAATAGTATGCTCAAATACTTGGCATACGGCAGTACCCAACACGCCTTTAAAGCGAAGTTTGCGATCTAATTCAGGGTTAAATGCCTCTAAAATAGAACTAGCAGCAACCCGCCCCTGTCTATTTGCAGGCCCCGCCAAAGGCAATGAAAACTGCTGCTGAGTGACAAAATCTTGAACTTCAATCACATCACCAACGGCCCAGATTGAAGCGTCATTGGTTTGCATTTTATCATCAACGCGAATACCACCACGCTCGCCTACTTGCAGATCGGCTTGTTTTGCCAAGCTTGATTCAGGCGTGATGCCAATGGCCAATAAGACGAGATCTGTCTCAATACACCCGCCTGAGTAATGCACCTCAACACCCTTTGCAAGCTGTTTAAACGACTGCACTGCTTG
>CAZXJK010000031.1:0-16860 GCA_964640895.1 uncultured Methylomonas sp. | reverse complement strand
AGTATGCAACTAGTTGATGTTTATGTATTTAATGCGACTGGTAGCGGTATTAGTGGCTCAGGGATATGTTTAGGCCCTAAGAATTATTTAGGACGTTTATATCAAGTATTGCCTGTCTGTATTACGGTAGAAGGTGCGAATATACTGACACGTACTATGATGATATTCGGGCAAGGAGCAGTGCGCTGTCATCCTTTGGTCTATCAAGAGATGCAAGCCTTATATGAACAAGACAAAGATAAAGCTTTGCAGCAATTCGATCAGTTAATCTTTACGCATATAGGCTTAATGTGGCGTAATAAGGTAAGCAGTTTTTACATGGGGCTAAGCAATGCACGCTTTATAAAAACCCCGGGCGATGCGCAAACAGCAAAATATTATCGGCAGATTGCGCGTTTAAGTGCCGTTTTTGCGCTATTGGCTGATTACGCGATTATTATTTTGGGCGGCGGCTTGAAGCGTAAAGAGCGTATTTCAGGGTTATTTGCGGATGCTTTAAGTAATCTATATTTGTGCTCTACGGTGCTCAAGCATTTTCAAGATCAGGGCTGTTCAGAAGATGATTTACCGCTGGTGCACTGGGCCAGCCAGCAAACATTGTATAAAGCAGAGCAGGCTTTATTAGACTTATTTCCTCTATTGCCATTACCCATTATGGCGCGGGGGCTACGAGTGGCATGTTTTCCGATAGGTGGATTACGGTCTGTGCCTAATGCTAAATTAACAGCGCAAACGGCTAAGATATTATTAAATGAAAGTGCAGCACGTGATCGTCTTACGCAAGGCATTTATATTAATACAATTGAAGACGATGCAACGGGAAGGATTGAGCTTGCATTTAAAGCGGTATTAGCGGCGATGCCGATTGAAAATAAAATTCGGCAGGCACAAAAAACGAAGCAATTGCCGAAAGGGCATGGTGCTGATGTTTTAGAGCAAGCAGTGACTTTGCAAGTTATTAGTACTGATGATTTGGCTATTATTACTGAAGCGGAAAGAGCTAGGCGTTTAGCTATTATGGTGGATGATTTTCCAACTAATTAACTAATTAACTAATTAACTAATTAAGTAAGTAAGTAAGTACTTGTGCTGGTGGGGTATGTGTTTTTTGGGTTCTGGTTTATTTGTACTGTGTAGGTAAACCCAAGCATATTATTTTTAATAAAATATTACACATTAAAAACTGTGAGTTACTCAATATAAATTAACTCAGCTAAATTATAGCGTATTTAGAATAAGTAATTGTTTACAAACATATAAAAGGGTGAGTATAATTGTAAAAATTAACCCACTTTCGGGACTGAAAGCTGGATGAGGGAGGCGTTGCTTTGGGCAGTGCTTTTTTATTTTATATACCCTGAGAAAAGATTGTATGCCTGTAATTACCTTGCCTGATGGCTCTAAACGTGAGTTTGATAATGCTGTGACTGTTATGGAAGTCGCACAATCAATTGGCTCTGGCTTGGCAAAAGCAACCTTGGCAGGTCGGGTGGATGGTGAGTTGCTTGATGCAAGTGCCATCATTGCAGAAGATGCTGCATTACAGATTATTACCGCTAAAGATGCTGAAGGTATTGAGGTGATTCGCCACTCTACTGCACATCTATTAGCTCAGGCTGTTAAGCATATTTTTCTGGAAGCGCAGGTCACGATAGGGCCAGTGATTGACAACGGTTTCTATTATGACTTCTCATATGAGCGACCTTTTACGCCGGAAGATATTAAGAAAATCGAAAAAGAGATGCAGCGCATAGTCTCTAGTAACTTGGAAATTACTCGATCCGTACTTTCTCGGGATGAGGCAGTTAAGTTTTTTCGTGATCTAGGTGAAGAATACAAAGCAGAAATTATTGAGTCTATTCCTGCCGATCAAGATTTATCTTTGTATACACAAGGTGATTTTACTGATTTGTGCCGTGGCCCACATGTGCCGAGCACCAGTAAATTAAAAGCCTTTAAATTGATGAAGATTGCCGGCGCTTATTGGCGCGGGAATTCTGATAATGAAATGTTGCAACGTATTTACGGAACAGCATGGAATGATAAAAAAGAACTGAAAGCTTATTTGCATCGTTTGGAAGAGGCTGAAAAGCGTGATCACCGTAAATTGGCAAAAGCATTAAACTTTTTTCATATGCAGGAAGAAGCGCCAGGTATGGTATTCTGGCATGAGAAAGGCTGGACAATTTATCAGCAAGTTGAGCAATATATCCGTGAAAAATTACGCTCACATGGCTATGGTGAGGTAAGAACACCACAAGTTGTTGATAAAAGTTTATGGGAAAAATCGGGTCACTGGGATAAGTTTGGTGATATGATTTTTACGACGCATTCCGAGCATCGTGATTATGCGATTAAGCCAATGAACTGTCCGTGTCATGTGCAGATTTATAACCAAGGTTTAAAAAGCTATAAGGACTTACCTTTACGCATGGCAGAATTTGGCTCTTGTCACCGTAATGAGCCATCAGGTACTTTGCACGGCTTAATGCGTGTACGTAACTTTGTGCAAGATGATGCGCATATTTTTTGTGCAGAAAATCAGATTCAAGATGAAGTATCTAGCTTTATAGACTTGTTGTTTGAGGTGTATAAGGATTTTGGTTTTAACGATGTATTGATTAAATTATCAACGCGTCCTAAGGAGCGGGTTGGTTCTGATGAGGACTGGGATAAGGCTGAAAAGGCTTTAGAATTAGCTTTAGATAATAAAGGTTTAGATTGGGAGTTGCAGCCTGGTGAGGGTGCTTTCTACGGGCCTAAAATTGAGTTTTCATTAAAAGACTGCTTAGAGCGTGTGTGGCAGTGTGGAACGATTCAAGTCGATTTTTCTATGCCGGGACGTTTGGATGCGAGTTATATTGCTGAAGATGGATCTAAGCAAGTGCCTGTCATGTTGCATCGAGCCATATTAGGTTCGTTAGAACGCTTTATTGGTATTTTAATAGAGCAGCATGCAGGAACTATGCCTGTATGGTTGGCACCAGAACAAGTTGTAGTGTTAAATATCGCCAGTCGTCATGATGAATATGCCGAGCAAGTTTATGCGCAATTGCATAAACAAGGCTTCAGAGCAAAAATTGACTTGAGAAATGAGAAGATAGGCTTTAAAATTCGTGAGCATTCTATGCAAAGAGTTCCCTATCTTCTGATTATTGGTGATAAAGAGTTGGAAGAAAAAACTGTGACGGTAAGGTTGCAGAATGGTGAGGATTTGGGTAGCTTTTCAGTCGATGCTTTTGTAGAGCGATTGAATGACGAAATTGAATGCAGAAAGTAATCTAGTAACTGGAGGAAAAGGGTATCGCTTCTAAAAAAGATGCAACACGTTTAAATGATGACATTACGGCAAGGCGTGTCAGGGTAAGTGGTTTGCCAGAAGGGCAGGGTGGCGTTATGTCACTTATTGACGCAAAGCGTATGGCTTCTGACATGAACATGGACTTAGTTGAAGTTTCGCCAAATGCGGATCCTCCCGTTTGTAAAATTATGGATTATGGTAAATTTTTATTTGATCAGAATAAAAAAATGGCCATAGCCAAGAAAAAGCAAAAACAGATTCAGGTGAAAGAAATTAAGTTTCGACCTGGAACTGATATTGGTGATTACAATGTTAAATTGCGTAATTTGACCAAATTCCTTGAGGAAGGCAATAAAACCAAAATTACCGTACGCTTTCGTGGTAGAGAAATGGCGCACAGAGAAATTGGAATGAACTTGCTGAAACGTGTCGAAAAAGATTTGGAAGAGTTGGCGGCAGTTGAACAGTTTCCTAAAATGGAAGGTCGCCAAATGGTGATGGTTTTAGGACCTAAAAAGAAAAAATAAAAGTAAGTTCTAGCAACTTACCTTTATCAAAGTTTACTACTGTTGGAATAGTAGTTTTATCAATTCGGTCGGGCCCTTGCATTTTGCCTTACCGGGTTTTTATATCAGGGACGTGTTATTTTTATATTATTGGAGAAAACAAATGCCAAAAATGAAAACCCATAGTGGTGCTGCGAAGCGTTTTAAGCGTACCGCTAATGGTAGTTTTAAATGTGGGCAGTCACACCGTCGCCATATTTTGACTAAAAAATCGACTAAAAGAAAAAGACAGTTGCGTAAAGCAGCAACTCTTCATCCGGCAGATGTGCGCATGACTGCGCGTATGTTGCCTTATAGTTAATTTTAGGAAAATAAAATGGCCAGAGTAAAACGCGGTGTAACAGCCAGAGCAAGACATAAAAAAATTCTAAAGCAAGCGAAAGGTTACTACGGTGCACGTAGTCGTGTTTATCGTGTTGCTAAGCAAGCGGTTATTAAAGCGGGTCAATACGCTTATCGTGACCGTAAACAGAAAAAACGTACTTTTCGTGCTTTATGGATTGTGCGTATTAATGCGGCATCACGTATGTGCGACATTTCATACAGCCGTCTAATCAATGGGTTAACAAGAGCAAATGTTGCTATTGACCGTAAAGTATTAGCTGATATCGCAGTTCATGATATGGAAAGCTTTGCAGCTATTGCTGAAATTGCTAAAGCAAATCAAAGTCCACAATAAGAGAGTACTGTTTTAGTATGCCTCTATGGGGAAAGGATTGGAAAAAAGGGCTGCTACAGCCCTTTTTTTTGCCATAACTTTCTGTGTGTTTCATTTAAATAAAAGCGAACTGAGCCGTGTCAACCACCCTCGAAGAAATTCTTGCTCAAGCCATACAAGCGCTTGAAGCAGCCAACGATTTACAAGCATTAGATCAGATCCGTGTGCAATACCTAGGCAAAAAGGGATCCTTTACCTTGCAGATGAAAGAGCTTGGTAAGCTTGAGCCTGAGCAAAGACGCGCAGCAGGACAAGCAATCAATGCTGTTAAAGCTGAATTCCAAAATACTTTGGAGGCGCGTAAAAATACTCTGCAGCAAGCTGAGTTAGATGCACGTTTAGCGAGTGAAACGATTGATGTAACCTTACCAGGAAGAGGGCAAGCAGTTGCAGGCTTGCATCCTGTTACTCTTACGCTAAGACGCATCTCTAAAATATTTTCCAGTGTTGGCTTTAAGGTAGAAGAAGGCCCGGAAATTGAAGATGATTATCACAATTTTGAAGCGCTGAATATTCCCTCGCATCACCCAGCGCGTGCAATGCACGATACCTTTTATTTTGATGCGCATACTTTATTAAGAACCCATACTTCGCCTGTACAAGTGCGTGCTATGGAAAAATATCGACCGCCATTAAAGGTGATTGCACCTGGGCGTGTTTATCGTTGTGACTCGGATGTCACCCATACACCTATGTTTCATCAAGTAGAAGGGTTTTTGGTTGATGAAAATGTCAGTTTTGCTGACTTAAAAGGTGTGGTTTATGAGTTTTTACGGGCGTTCTTTGAAAAGGATATCCAAGTGCGCTTTAGACCTTCTTACTTTCCTTTTACCGAGCCTTCGGCAGAAGTTGATATTGAATGTGTGATGTGTGATGGTAAAGGCTGTCGTATTTGTAGTCATACTGGTTGGTTGGAAGTAATGGGTTGCGGCATGATTCACCCTGAAGTCTTTAATGCAGTCAATATTGATACGGAAGCCTTTACTGGCTTTGCTTTTGGTATGGGAGTCGAACGACTCGCTATGTTGCGTTATGGCATCAATGATTTGCGATTATTTTTTGAAAATGATCTGACATTTCTTGAGCAATTTAATTAAGGGTAGGTAAAAATCATGCAATTTAGTGAAGCTTGGTTACGAGAATTAGTAAATCCTGCCATTGATACGGCAGCATTAGTAGAGCAATTAACAATGGCAGGGCTGGAAGTTGATTCAGTCAAGCCTGCGGCAGCCGAGTTTACTGGCGTTGTCGTTGGGCAAGTGGTGTCGGTTGTTGCGCATCCTGATGCGGATAAATTAAGAGTTTGTAAAGTTGAAGTGGGTGAGGCAGAGCCACTACAAATTGTTTGTGGTGCAAGCAATGTACGTGAAGGCTTAAAAATACCTACGGCTTTGATTGGCGCAGTGTTGCCTGATAATTTTAACATCAAAAAATCAAAATTACGCGGTGAGCAATCTTTCGGCATGCTATGTTCTGAAAAAGAATTAGGCTTGGCAGATAGTGCAGATGGCTTAATGGAATTGGCCGCAGATGCACCCGTCGGTACGGATATTCGTGATTATCTTGCCTTAAATGATCAAATTATTGAGGTGGATTTAACACCCAATAGGGCGGATTGTTTAAGTGTTGAGGGGGTTGCTCGTGAAGTTGCGCTGTTGAATGAAATGGATTTTGAAGTAGCTGCTATTACGCCAGCAGTCGTTGAGCATCAAGAAGCGTTAGATGTCAAAATTAGTGCGCCATCAGCGTGTCCTCTTTATTTAGGGCGCTTGATTAAAGGCGTTAATGCGACGGCGGAAACGCCGTTGTGGATGCAGGAGCGTTTGCGGCGCTCAGGATTAAGAAGCCTTGGCCCTGTTGTTGATGTAACCAATTATGTCCTGATAGAGCTGGGTCAGCCATTGCATGCCTTTGATGCGGCAAAATTATCGGGCGGTATCGAAGTGCGTATGGCACAGGCTGGTGAAGTTTTGGGCTTGCTAAACGACCAAGAGATTAAAGCGAACATTGAAACTTTAGTTATTGCAGACTCGGACAAAGCATTGGCACTGGCTGGGGTGATGGGTGGTAGTGAGTCGGCCGTATCGGATAGTACGCAAGATATTTTCTTAGAATGTGCTTTTTTTAACCCAAGCTTTATGATGGGAAAAGCAAGGCATTATGGTTTGCATACGGATTCATCACATCGCTTTGAGCGTGGTGTTGACCCTGAATTACAGCAACGTGCAATTGAGCGCGCAACTCAGCTTATCGTGGAAATAGCAGGCGGTAGTGTTGGTCCCATTACGACAGCGATTGCCACAGAACATCTGCCTAAACGTCCAGCGGTTACTTTGCGTCAGCAACGTATCAAACGTATTTTAGGTGTAGAGTTGGCGACCACTGAAGTAGAGGCTATTTTACAGCGCCTAGGTATGCAGGTTGTTAAAGATGCAGAAGGTTGGCAAGTGACACCAGCGGGCTTTCGTTTTGATATTGCTATTGAAGCAGATTTGATCGAAGAGTTAGGCCGTGTGTATGGCTATAATAACTTGCCGCAAAGTAGCTTATTAATGCGCTCGGCATTAAGCCAAGCACCTGAAGCAGTTTTGGAAATAGATCAAATTAAAGATTTATTGGTAGCGCGTGATTTTCAAGAAGCGATTACTTATAGTTTTGTCGATGAAGAGCTACAAAAAAGCATCGTACCCGATGATAGCTATATAAAATTACAAAACCCGATTTCATCTGAACTTGCTGTGATGCGCACTACGCTGTGGTGTGGCTTACTACAAGCCGCAGTTTATAACACTAAGCGCCAACAGACAAGAGTGCGGTTATTTGAAGCAGGGCAGCGCTTTTTAGGTACTGATGCTGCAAGCCAAGAAAAAATGCTGGCAGGTGTTGCGCTTGGCTCGGTTGGTCCTGAGCAATGGGGAGATAAAGCGCGAAAAGTAGATTTTTATGACATCAAGGCGGATGTCGAAGCTATTTGCGCCTTAACAGGTCGTGAAGTGCAGTTTGTTGCTGCAAAACATAGTGCGTTGCACCCTGGGCAAAGTGCTGAAATAAAAGCGGCTGACGGGCAATCATTAGGCTGGATAGGGATGTTGCATCCGACGTTAGAAAAACAGCTTGGTTTTGATAATAATGTCTTTTTGTTTGAGTTGTCACAAGATGTATTATTAGAGCGTAGAGTGCCTGTTTTTAGTAGCTTGTCGAAATTTCCATCAGTACGTCGTGACTTGGCATTACTAATGCGTGAAGAAGTGTCTTTTCAGGCAGTTAATGAGTGTATTGAAGGTTGTCAGGAAGCTTTAATAAAAGATGTTAAAGTATTCGATATCTACCGAGGGCAAGGGGTTGAGCAGGGTTATAAGAGTGTAGCGTTGGCATTAATTTTACAAGATGCAACACAAACTCTTACAGATACCGAAATTGATGCTATAGTTAACAAAGTGTTAGAAGCATTATCTAACAAATTAAGTGCAAAATTGAGAGATTAGAATAAATGGCAGTAACGAAAGCAGATTTCGCAGAAAGATTATTTGATGAAGTAGGTTTAAATAAGCGCGAAGCGAAAGAAATGGTTGAACTTTTTTTTGAAGAAATCAAAGCTTCACTAGAAATGGGTGAACAAGTAAAAATCTCTGGTTTTGGAAAGTTTGAATTAAGAGATAAAAACAGTCGCCCAGGAAGAAACCCAAAAACAGGTGAAGAGATTCCTATTACAGCACGTAGAGTAGTCACTTTTAGAACTGGTCAGAAGTTAAAAACACGAGTAGAAGCCTATGCTGGAGCCAAGTAATAATAACGAATTACCCGCGATACCTGCAAAACGCTATTTTGCAATTGGCGAGGTAAGTGATTTATGTGGCGTAAAGCCACATGTATTAAGATATTGGGAGCAGGAGTTCGAGCAATTAGAGCCTGTTAAACGCCGTGGCAATAGGCGTTATTACCAACGTAATGATGTCATGTTGATTCGTCAAATCAGAGCATTATTATATGAGCAAGGCTACACTATCGGTGGTGCTAGGGCGCATTTGCAAAGCGATGATGCCAAGGATGATTCGATACGTACCAAGCAGGTCATTCATCAAATGATTGGTGAATTAGAGGACATTCTAGAAATCCTTAAATAAATATTGCTAAGCCGCATAGTTACTATATACTGTGTCGGCTTGGTCTTTGGCTAACGTTCGTTTAGTCATTCAAAAAAAACCAAAAGTTTAATTGTCGGGGCGTAGCGCAGTTTGGTAGCGCACCACACTGGGGGTGTGGGGGTCGAAGGTTCAAATCCTTTCGTCCCGACCAATTGAATCAATGGCTTATCATGTGAGTGGTGGGCTTTTTTTATGCCTGAAATAGCTGTGGGTAAAATTCTGGGTAAAAACAGGTTTTGGGTAGTGTGCTTTTAATAGAGTCTAAAATCTATCGGCAATCATTGCCAAAATAACAAACGGACACAAAAAAACCGCCTTGATATTATCGTATCGGCTTGTTTAATATTGCCGCAACCTTACCTTATTGTGGATAACCACCACCTGCAACACCTACAATATGCCGTTGCATAACCACCTGTATCATTGATGGCCTGTGCTATTCAGCGTTGCACTTAAGCCACAAAAAAGTAGATTTAACTCTGAGTTAATGTCCAAAAGCGTCCCTTGGTGCGTATTAGAAAGTAGTTAATACTGGAGCATGCATTGGTAATGCTTAAATTAAATTGCCGCTCCATTAGCCAAACACAGCTGCTTAAAACCTGTAGCAGCATAAATATTGCACTTTTGGCCTGTCAGTTTTGCCTATAACCATAGCCTGCTCCTTGTAAGTACAGGGTTTATGGCATTATGAGCCTGTCAGTTTATTTTGCATTATTCTTAGGGGAATCTTAGAGTTCATATAGGCTTGGTAATGATGGTCACCCTTAATTTAGTATCTAGTACTTTCTAAGGATTTACCCTTATCAATAGCAATAAATCAATATGGCGTTGTCTGGGTTGATTTTTATCTTTAACTATTGATTGTATTAATTTTTATTATTGATTTTATTGTGTGGTTTTAGGTGTTCACTTTCTGTTCACTTAGTTAATGAATGGCACATAGGTCTTGGCCTTATGCGTTCACTTTCTGTTTACTTTTTGATTACTAATCTACTGCATTCTTTGTAATGACTGGCTTTGAGTGATTACTTTTTGTTCACTTTTATGTCAGCTTATTTAGCCTCAATCTTGTTGTAATCATGTCCTGTACATGGGCTTTATATCAGCCCCATCAATCGTAGGACAACATGTGTCGTACATATAAGCTTTGAAATACCATGTTTTACCATCATTACAATAGGGTTCGTATTTAATGCGCTACCTTTAAACCTTAAGTTTTGTTAATGTTGCATGGGGTTTGCATTCAGCTTGGTACTTATTCAAAGGTTGTCAAAGGTCAACAATTGTTAACATTACATGGGCTTTGTTTGCTCCACCCTAGTTTAAATCCATTTTTAGCCACCTTGGCCTTACCTTCTTTAGTGGTTGCACCAGTCGATAAACCGCCATGATATTTACATCTGCCATTGCCATATATCGTATTTAATTTACAAGGTGTACCCGCTCTAGTTTTCGCGCCACAGCGTAAGTTTATTAAATCCTCTGGCATATCTGGGTAATCAGGGAATGGAGGCATATAGCCACGACTAGCCCACTCAGCTCTTAATATGTCACATGCCTTACTATGAACTTTAAACCGCTTTCGTTTTTCGTCTTGATCTGATTTATTCATTGGTCTGTTTTTTTAACGAAATAACTAGCTTGCTACCCCATAGAGTCAAACGCCTATTAAGTGGTTTGTTACGCTACATAACAATTAACTGAATATTGTCATTATTTGAAACAATAAAGCTGGACGGGTAACTGGCAAGCACTTTAATGATGGTGCCTCCTTTGCCTACCACTGCAATCAATTTGATTACGATCACCATCACACTTATTAATAACAAATTTACGACTATTGTTATTTTTTATAACATGAGTGCTATTATTTAGCTTCACGATATTGCCTACATTACTGATATTGTGAACCGCTGGACAGGTGCTCATAACACCTGTTCGGCACTTAGGTATTACTCCTTAACTTTTCTCTATTGCCGCAAGCTTTTTAGCCTTGGCCTTTTCGCGTATTGTCTCCTTTTTAATCTGAATAAGTTGGCTAATTTCATCAGCACTTAATGATTGCAGGTACTCACTAAGCCCTTGTGCATCTTTGGCTTTAAGGCTTTCATTAATGCCATAAGCTTTACGGTAACCATCGGATAAGGCACTGCGCATATTGTTGGTGTTGTTTATGCCTTCTGGTAGGAGGCTGGCAAGTACCTCAACGACAGTACCCGCGTTACAACTGGTGGTGATCTCTGCTTTAACTTTAGCCTTGCTGGTTGTTTTTTCTGGCTTATCTTTTACAGGTAACTTTTTTATATTGTCACTCGTTTTAATCGGTAACCTTTTTATGCTGTCATCATTATTTGCAGGTGACCTTTTTAAAACAGCAAATAAATCATCCATCATTTGGCCATCAATCAGCCCCATTTTTAGGTTACCTTTTAATTCCATAACAAAGGGGTAAATCACCTCGTTAAGTTTTACTGTTTTCTGTGCTGGCTTTCTATCGCCAACTAATATTGCTTTGCGTCCCATGGTTGTTCCTATAATAAAAAAGTAACCTATTTATTCGTCATACAAAATAAAAAGGTCACTTGGAAATAATAAATAAGTAACCGATAAATACTCGTTACATTAATACAAAATACGCCCACATAAGCCTGTCACGGCTCGATAATTATCTTCTGGTACGTTTGCTAGGCTTGGTGGCCTTAGTTTGCTGACTTTTGGGCTTATGTGCATTTTGCTGCTGCCAATACTGGGCATAGCTGTAAAATCCTAGTTTCTGTATAAGAGTCATTGCTGCACCTCAAAACCCTGTTGCTGGTAAATGGTGGCGCGTTTATGCCAGGCACTGACACCAAAACCGCATTGGTCAATAATATCGAGTACATACGCTTTAGTTTTTCCTTGGTAGGGTCGTCTGCATCTGCCAATTGATTGAATAAGGCGGGTGGCGGCGGGGTTGTCTTTATCAATGACTGCTGATACAGGTGCAGCAAAAATAAGAGCTGATAAGTGGGGCAGGTCGATACCTTCACTTAATAGCGATAATGTCCCAATAATTAACGGCGCATCTTGTGCCTTGCTCATGCGTTCCACTCTAGCCTTTGTAGGTAGTTGACCATGTAATACCAGTGGCTTAGCCCCCGCTTCAGTACATAGCCCCCCCAATAATTCACAATGCCTCACCTGACTGCATAAAATAATGGTGCCCATACTTGTTGAAGCTTTCACCGCACGTTCTACAATCACTTGGTTACGCTGCTCGTCATCCACCAATACATTTAAGAACTCTGTCCAGCTATCCACTTCAGCATCAAAAGGCACTTGGATTGCTGATACATGCACAGGCAGGACTTTACCTTGCAGCTGATCTTGTTGAATGCTTGCACAAATATTACCCAGCACGGCATGTATCATAAATTCCATGTTATCCCTGCGCTGTGGCGTTGCACTTAAGCCATACTTATATTTTGCATTCAGTCCATTCATGACCGTGTACGCTTGATTGCTTGGCAAGTTATGGCACTCATCCGCGATTACAAGGCCATATTCCAGCTGAGATAAGTCACGCTTACACAGTGTTTGGGTCAATCCTATCGTGAACTGCTTACCCTCAATATTTTTACCGCCACCGATCAAGCCAGCGTCTAAGCCTGTAAATTGCTTAATGGCTCCGCGCCACTGTTCGGCCAAGTCCTTAGATTTAACCAGTATCAAGGTGCGTTGTTTAAGCCGTGCCGCCATAGCAATACCACACACGGTTTTACCTGAGCCAGTTGCCGCAACCATCAAGCCACCTTTGGTAATCATGGCATCATTAACAAAAGTTTCTTGATAGGGTCTAAGTGTGCCAGTAAAGGGAATGCTTACCAGTGCTTCATTGCGCTGGTCGATTACTTCGGGCTTGAATGTTGTTAGCAAATAATCAAGTATTCCCATGGGGGCCATTAATCGCGGTATGGGTTTATTTTCTTCACGCTCAACCAAGTAAAGATAGCGATCAATACCGCGCGTACTTCTGCCAAAGCTAATAGCATCTTGATATTTAGGGTTAGCAAAGGTGAATTGCTCAATAATTTGTTGCTCATTATCGGGCGTGGTTTGTATTTCAATCTGATTTGAGAGAGTAATTTTCATAATAATATTTTTATATAGGTTACAAAGTTACAATTCTCTATATCCCTTATATTTAAAGGCTTTCAATGTAACTTTAGTTGTAACTTTCTGTAACTTTTGTAACCTAATGCATTAATTTGTAACCCGTGTAACTTTTTGTAACTTTTATAAAGGTTACACGCAAGCCCTTTATCTATACCGCATTAAGGTGGTTGTAACTTTGTAACCTCTGTTTTTCAACTTTGAAGTGCCAGCATTTTTTTGGCTTATGCTTATCAAATACTCGGCTGGCTTTTATTATAAAAAAGCTATCCATAACCTTTAATTGCTCAAATAAATCTTGTCTATTAAAATTCGCATCCGTTGCCTTAAGTGCTTTTGGCATATCAATAATCAACTGCTCTTCATCTTGATGTACACCTTGTTGTTCATCAAAGCCGTCAATACACTCCATAAAGTGATCTGCTAACAGTAGCTCACTCCTTGAAGTCTCTATTTTGCTCATGGCTGAAGCTAGCGTATATTGCAGTAGGTTATCTTTTAAGCTCGGTTTGGCCAGTTCAATAAGTACCGCAACACCGGCATAAGCAACGGCATGATTTTTTGCTACACGATCTATACCAACACCATTGTCGCGTAAATAATCGGCTGTTTCGGTAATGACGTTATTAATGTCCTGCTCAAAGTGAGTTCTATTAGACAGGATGTAATGCCCAATACCTGCCAATTGCTCAGGTGAGTAGGTTTTTAAGTGCTGCCATGCGGTATAGCTGTCATCTAGCCCCTCCTCTGAAAAGTGAATAGATACCACACGTTCCTTTGCTGGCTTGCTGATAAATTGTTCTGCATTCTGTACAAAAGCCAACGCACCACTAAATTTCATGTCATAAACCTGATTATCATTTGTGGTCTGTGCGCGTACCTGCAAACTATTACGGTTATACAGCGGTAGAATAGAGTCATAATCAAAACGACTATTATTTTTACGCCCTTCCAACATGGCAGTAACCATGCTCGACTTCTGACTAATGGCGCGTAATTCACCTTTTTTAGTATTGCCCGAACTCATCGGCAAACCTTCGGAATCAATATAAAAACAGCGGTTAAGCGTAGTGGTTAAATCAGACTTTCCTCAATGCGGGTCACCGTGCAGGCTCATAAAGGGGAAAAAACCAAACTTATCAAATATTAAATGTGAAAAGGTGGTTGATACCCAGAACCCTAAAGCCAGCAAGCCCTTATCACCATAAGCGTTATACAGGTCACTTATAAACTTTCCCTCGTCTATCTCACCAATACGAGTGATGCTTTTATCTTGGCCGCTAAAGGGCTTTAGCTTGTGCTGGTGAAAGTAACCATCTTTATCAATGGTGTAATGCTTGCCGTCCTTATCGTATAAGAACTTGGTAAACACATAGCATTCAGAAAGCGGGTCATAACCCAAAGCCTGGCACTCCCTCACCTTGATAGGTTTTTTATTAAACAAGTATTCAGCCACTAGGGTTAGATCATAGCCACTTCCAAAAAATAACAACCGGTACTGCAACAACTTGGATTTAAAATCATTCAATGCTGAAAAGTCGGCACCTTTAAAGCGAATGGTATTAACGCCTTCACGACTCGATACCGCATTGATGATATGACTTAAGCGGCTTTCATACTGTAAGCTGGCATCCTCAATCGAATAAGCAATATTCAGCACACAGTCCAGCATTCTTACTGCTTTTGGGTCTGTGGGTGACTCATCATCACCTATTTTAAAAGTGCCTTTATAAGTTTGGCCATTAAACTCAAACAGGCTATTACTGTATGGCTTTTGCTTAATGTATATCTTGAAATAATCCAGTGCATTGCTTGCCATAACCAACGCGCCACGCCACTTACATAGCTCCAATGTATTATTGAGTTTGTCAGTCTCTAAATCACCACACAGCAATAAATCATTCCAATCTTTGCCTATGGGTGGCAAGGCCACACTAAAGCTAATATCTTGCTCATTCAGATAGGTTTTAAGCCTCTTAACGGCCTTAATACCTGCCTTGTCATTATCGAAGGATAAAACGTAGTCCACACCCTGAATAAAACAGGTTTCAGGGTTATGCACGCTAGATAAAGTAGCTATGGCGGCTAACCCAGATTGTTCCAACGCCAGTGCATCAAAAATACCCTCAACGACATAAACCTTTGCAGCTCCTTCTACTGAGTTGGTGGCATAATGCTTGCCCTTATACTTACCCAAGCGGCCTTTATTGCTGCCTTGGTAATCAATTAAACGATTAAAGGCAATACCATCAAATTTAATACTAACGGTTGGGTATGTCTTGCCTTCCTCGGTAACATCGCTTTGGGAAAATTCAAACTTAGCAGTATTCAACCCTCGCGCCTGCAAAAAAGCTTCTGCTGTGGCGTGTGGGTTAGCCTCTGTGGGTTTAAATCGTTCCTCAAAGGTATTGAACAGGTCGGGGTAAAGTTCCCGCGTAAGGGTTTTGGTGCCGCATTGGCTCATACGGTGACACATAATTACATTGGGCTCAGTAGCATAAGTATAGGCTTCATACTTGCCGCAATCTGGGCACGTAATACCGTTAATTTTATCGCCCACCTCACGCGCCTTGGGGCTATCATCAAGTAACCGCCTTTTGATTTCTCGGTGGGTATCTGTCCAAAAATCAACCATTTGCACCACCTTTGCCTATCAAGTGATATTCAGCATAATTGACCTTACCAAACAAACCCTGTTTGCTAATTCGCTCGGCAATAATAGGATGCCCTTGTTTTTTTAATTCACTGATACGTTGCGACAAGCTAAAACATCCGAACTCGTTTAGTGCCCGCATTGGGTCAATAGTTCCATGATTTTGCAGGTATTTCAAAACCATTTGGCGTTGATTCATTTTTTTCATTGAAAATCTCTTTTGATGGAGACCTCAAGCAATTTATGCTAAAATCACCTTGTCGTGGTAGCTTAAATTGCAAAAAGCCTCATTTAATTTGGTTGATTAGATGGGGCTTTTTTATGCTTGCCGTTTGCTCTGCGATTCAACAAAATGCCTAAGCAAAGTGTCAATATCTTGCAACTCCAAGCGCACGGTATCTAATGCAGCAAACAAAACACTATCCTCTAGCGTTCGATCTCCAATCAATTCGTTTTGTACTAAATGGATTGCTGACTGGGCGCGTTCGCTCATAACTACGGTGTTATCATAAGCATTTGTTAAATCGGGCTGCTTAGGGTCGTAACTGGTGTAACGGTGAGGTAATGCCAAGCCTTGGTTTTTCGGTAACTGGCTCATGATGCACCTCCAACCTTTACGATCTCATTTAATAACTCATGCCTGCCAGGCTCGTTAGCTTCACTAAAATAAATAGTTTGCTCAGATATTTTTGCCGTCATATCCAAAATACTTACAAGCGCATTTACTGCCTGTTCATAGCTTGCAAATTTTAATGATAGTGCTCTATTATCAGGTGCGACAATCTGGAAAAATGTTACGCAGTATTTTAGTTCTGGGAATTGGGTTAAATTGCTCATGCTTGCACCTCCATGCCTGCAAATTTAACAATGGCATCAGGATATTGAACTGCCTGCTCAAAAGGCACACGTTCGGCAATAATCTGTTTTGCTTTATTCAATACGTTAAATCTGGATGTTTTACGCTGGCTGCTCTCTATTTCATCCAACATGCGCAACAACTCCATAACATCATGCTTTAGTACATCTTTATTGCTAGTGCTTGGCTCAAGGCAAAAGATATTCAGCGCATGGCTAATAATTTCAGCTTGTTTTTGTAACGATTGTTGTTTGTTTTGGCTAACAGATAAAGTTTGCGGATTTTGGGCGTGGGTGTTCATTGGTTTATGTCCTTTTTTGGAGTATAAACCACCGCCTTTTGGGTCGAGTCTCTGGGCGGTGGACTGTATCAAGTTCGACCTACCGCAAAAAGGAACGGCCAACCCAATTAAGGATGGGTGCAACCCGCCCTCCGCGCTTGCTGAGATAAAATAATAAGGTAAACTCCT
>CAZXJK010000030.1:0-17066 GCA_964640895.1 uncultured Methylomonas sp. | reverse complement strand
CTTAATTTTTTCCGTTTTAAAGTGTATGTGTTGTTAGTGCTATTTCAAAAACCTAATCTGTAAATTCAGCTTAAAAAACAGTTCACCATTTTCTACATATAAGCTACCAAAGTCATGCCTAGAACTACTGGCAGTATCTAATTTGGTATTTGCCAATAAGTAGTTTTCAAATTCATTCCTATCATAAAGGTGATAGCACAAGATTTCTCCACCCTCTTTGACAATTAAAAAACCACCAGTGACATCATAATGACCATCCCAAACACTTGCCGGCATTAGACCTAAAGCAATATCAGTGAGCAGTCTTTTGATTTTATAACTGTAAAAAGGGTGATTGTCAGAGATGTCATAATGTATTGGGTTGTTCGTTGTTATTGCGTCAACCAAGTGAGACATTTTGGATAAGTCACTGCTAAAGAACTTAAAAATGATGGTGGCTAATATTTGTGGCAAGGCACTATCTATCAGCATTAGGTTATTGGAAAAAATGCTCTGCTCAGTACTGATAAATTCAAAAGTACCACCATATTTCTGAATTTTTTTGATTCTATCTTTGATCTTACTGCGGCTGGCAATAGCATTGATTTCTGCCATATGCGGATGTATTGCCGAGCTAATTTTATAAATAAAATTAGTGGAGCGACCTGCATTTAATAAAGTTGCAGGGCTGCCTAGTTGTGACTTGATGCTAAACCCCAGTGTTGGGGTTTGTTGGGTTTTTTCATCATGCACCATTACGCTAATATCTGTTTTCGCAGAGGAGCTGGCTTTTAAGGAGTTGCAGTAAATGGACTGCATAAAAGCTTCTGTTGCTGGCGCTGCGAAAGTGCGTTGGTTGTTTTTTATTGTTTGCAGCAAACTTTGCGCCTGTGCTGCAAATTCAGTAATAGGAATACGTAATAGTTCACGGCCGCTGCTAGCAATACTGACTGTATCTTGCTCAATTGAGTAAGTAATAACCGCATTACTTTCAGTTCTGATAACCTTAATAACAGGGTAACGCATTGCAGATATTGACTCTAAATGCTCGTTACCTGGTTGCAGTGATTTGTCCGCTAAAATCTTAAAAAGGGTATAGATTTCACTCCATTCGCCTTTGTTTCCCGTGATCGGCATTACATTCCTAATGATTTTATAATTTGCTTAGCGGTGGCTTGTATGGCAGGTATGGCGACAGAATTACCAAACTGCTTGTAGGCTTGCGCATCTGACACCACAATTTGAAAGTCATCAGGGAACCCCTGTAATCTAGCCCATTCTCTAGGTGTCATTTTACGGATGCCTTTTCGGTTTACTTCACCTTTTATACGGGTGATTGGCTCAAAGTTAGTGAGCCGGTGGTCATAAAGTAAATTACGTTCCCGGCCCATACCACCACAAACAACAGCATTGGCAATACCATCATGCGGGATGATTTCATAGCCAAAACCATTGCCTTTATTTTTATGACGCTCTTTATGCTCAATTAAAGTTTTTAAGTATTGTGTGGATAAGTAATACTTAACGGATACTTCTTGGTCTTCTAGAATGCTGGCAATAGGTACTTTTTTTCCCAGCGGAGTAGGGTAGGTAAACTGTTTAACTAGCTGACTTTTATGAAAGCCAACAATAAAAATACGCTCACGATTTTGGGCGACACCATGATCCTTAGCATTGATAATTTGTGGTTCAGGTACAAAATAATCGAGATCTTCTCTTAAGGTATTTAATATAGTTGCCAGTGTGCGGCCACGTTCATGACTACGTAAGCCTTTTACGTTTTCTAGAAAAAATGCTTTAGGTTGGTGTGTCTTGATGATTTCAGCAACATCAAAAAACAGCGTGCCACGAGTATCCTCAAAGCCACCACGTTTTCCGGCAATGGAAAAGGACTGACAAGGAAAGCCCGCACAGAGTATATCAAAGCCTTTGGGGATAAGCGCTTTGGTTGTTGCTTCCGTTATATCGCCAAAGGGCAGTTCGCCAAAATTTGCCGCATAGGTTTTTTTGGAATATTCATCCCATTCGCTAGTGAAGATGCATTGCCCGCCTAAGTTTTGCAGCGCGAGGCGAAATCCACCGATACCAGCAAATAAATCAATAAATTTGAATTTTGGCTGATTAGGTTTGGGGAAGGGTATCTCTGCTTTGACTTCTTGTAATAAGGACTGCAGTGTATCTTCGGCCAAATTATCTGGAATGCTTGCCGATGGTAGTTTATGCTGCAAAACATCTTTTACATAAGCGAGTGCTTTGCTTTTATAAAGTTGGGAGAAATCTTCCTTTGCATCATGGATATAATGCGTAAACGACGCTCTTTTGTTGTCGCTGGTATCAATGGGGCGTGTGTTGTAATGTTTACCATCCATATCCTGCATTGATATTTTGTTAATTAACATTACAGGTAGGTTGGTTTGCTGTTGGTTTAATATTATTTACTCGCTGCATTGCGGGGCTATTATGCTTTTTTTAATTCTGCTAATAAAAATTCAATTTCAGTTTGCATTTTGCGTCTAAAAAACAAAAAACGCCAGCGACTACCGCCACATTGCTTCCACAGCATAGCTGAACGTATGCCTGCCAGTAGTAGTGCTCTAATTTTATTGATAGTTTCAGTGGATGATAAATAAGTTTGATCACCATTGACCATGATTCTGGGAGGAATGGTGCTAATCGTGGAATGGTAAATATCCGCTAAATTGGCAATCACATTTTCATGTAGTAGATCAAAGTGTTCTGCTTGCGATTGCGCCATTTTGATTTTATTTTGCACCGTTTTTTGCATAGCATGTTCTTCCGAGAACTTCTGCTCTAAAAAAACCAGTGAAGCTGCATAGCGAGCTGGTTCGGAATTATGGATGCTATTGCTACTGAATTGCTGTAGTAGTTGTTCCAGACCCAGTTTGACACCGATCAGTCCACCATAGATATCGACAGGGTTATCGACATCTAGTACAAGTAGACTGCCTATGCTTGCTTGTAGGGCATCCCTATCTGCTTTGCCTGTGGTGGCGAGTTGATGTACTAAATAGGTTGCTTGGGAAATTCCGGCAAGGGCAATAGTTTGGTAAGTTATAGTTTTAAAAGACATGATATTAGCAAGTTTTAGTAGTTGTACACGCTGTTTCAGTTGGGCGTTTTTCACGTAACCAAGAAGACATGCCGTTGGCTAGGTGGGAAACATTAGACATATTCAGTTTTTGAGTTAAAAAGTTGCCAACTTGGCCGCTACGCGCACCAGAACGGCAGACTAACACAATTTGTTGATCTGGTGATGATTGTAGGCTTTTTACTTCAGCAAGCCATTTTTCAGTATCGTACTTACCCTTTTGGTCAAAAAAAGTAACGGGGTGACTGCCCGGTATTACACCGGTTTGTTGCCACTCTCCTGGGGTGCGGATGTCAATAATGAGAGCGTTTTTCGTGGCACTTTTTTGTACTTCATTTGGGTTGAGGTTGGTGAGTTCAGCCGCATAACTATAATAAGGCATAAACAAAGATAAAATAATAAGTGCGTGTTTTAAGGACATAGGTTTATATGCAAAAGTAGAAAGGATATGATGTGAATTTATATCATGATTAATGTTTATTAGTCGAGTATGATGTAGTGTTTATTTATTAATATATAGTATAAAGGTAGATTTAATGGCGACGAAGGTTAAATTAGCAGTAACTGGCTTGAAGTGTGGTGGTTGTGAAAAAACAGTTACCGAAAAATTAACGGCATTAGCGGGCGTACTTTCCGTGCAAGCTAGCCATGCTGGCAACACAGTTGAAGTTGAATATGATGCAGCTGTCGTTGAAGAAGATGATTTGATTGAATGTATTGAAGAAGCAGGTTTTACGGTAGAAGATTAACTATCCTACTTTTATATTAAAGTTTGTCTGTGACGTAATGGAGAATAGCAATGAGTGAAGAAAATAATCCAGAAAAATCAGATGCAGTTGAGCAAGAAGTGCGCTTATCTGTATTAGGTATGAGCTGTGCCGGCTGTGTTGGTGCGGTAGAGACGGCTCTAAATTCCGTTACAGGCGTAAGCTCTGTCGTTGTTAATTTTGCTGATCACTCAGCGATGGTTAAAGGTGATGTTGACCCTGGGCTGTTGAAGCAATCTTTAAAAGACTCTGGCTATGATGGCGCAGTCATGGAAGGCTTTGAAGACCCGGCTGAGCAAGAAGAGCAGGAAATGGCGCGCTATCGCAAATTAATGCGTAAAGCGATTGTTGCTGCAGTCTTTGGTGTGCCGTTAATGATTGTTGGTCATTTTGGTGGTGTACCCGATATTGGCTCGGAAACAGGTAACTGGTTTTGGCCGGAAGTTGCTTTAATTACTTTAGCTATTTTATTTTATTCAGGCGGACATTTTTTTGTTGGTGCGGTTAAATCATTACGCGCTAAACAAGCCAATATGGATACCTTGATTGCTTTAGGTACAGGTTCGGCTTGGTTGTATTCTTGTGTGGTGATTGATTATTCAGAATACTTACCTTCGCTATCTGCGCATGCGTATTTTGAAGCATCCATTATTATTCTGGCATTTATTAATTTTGGTGGTGCATTAGAGACCAAAGCACGTGGTAAAACCTCGAGTGCGATTCGGGCTTTAATTGGCTTGCAGCCCCGCACCGCGCGAGTCGTTAGAGATGGACAAGATTTAGATATTCCTATTGAAGAAGTGGGTTTGGGTGAAACACTGCGCGTACGCCCAGGTGAGAAAATTGCGGTGGATGGCGAAGTGATTGAAGGGCGCTCCACGATTGATGAGTCGATGCTGACTGGGGAATCATTACCTGTTGAAAAAACCATAGGTGCAACGGTTGCCGCAGGAACAATGAATCAAACAGGTAGCTTTTTATATCGTGCAACGCGTATCGGTCGTGATACGGCTTTGGCACAGATTATTAAAAGTGTACGTCAGGCACAAAGTAGTAAACCTGAATTAGCTAAATTAGCTGATAAAATTGCCAGTATTTTTGTACCAGTGGTCGTCTGTATTTCAGTACTGACCTTTATGATTTGGTACGCATTTGGGCCTGAGCCAGAATTAGGTTATGCATTTGTGACTGCAATGACGGTATTATTGATTGCTTGCCCATGTGCTTTAGGATTAGCGACTCCCATTTCAGTCATGGTGGCAGTAGGGCGCTCTGCGCAATCAGGTATTCTGATTCGCAATGGGGATGGTTTACAAGTTGCGGGTACGATTACTACTTTGGTATTGGATAAAACCGGTACGGTCACTGAAGGTAAGCCAACGGTCGCGACGATTGAAGTTGCCGATGGTTATACACAGGATCAAGTGCTGCAATTAGCTGCCAGTATTGAGAAAAGTTCAGAACACCCTTTGGCTTCCGCCATTATGAGTGCTGCTGAAGAAAAATCATTGAAATTAACGCGTGCGAAAAAATTTACTGCAGTCGCAGGGCATGGTGTTTCTGCCATGCTTAAAGATCAAGCGGTATTGTTTGGTAATGTAGCACTCATGCAAGAGCAAGGGGTTGACTCCTCAGCCTTTGATGCGCAAATGTTGAGTTTGGCAGAACAAGGACAAACACCTATGTTATTGGCGGTTAATAATGCAATCGCAGGGATTATTGCAGTCGCTGACCCTATCAAAGCAGATTCTGCTAAAGCGATTAAAGAACTGAAAAAGCGTGGTGTTCGTGTATTAATGGTCACTGGCGATAACACGGCAACGGCTAATGCCATTGCTAAACAAGCGGGTATTGATGAAGTACGCGCACAAGTATTGCCGGAAGATAAAGCAGCTATTGTTAAGGAACTACAACAAGCAGGGCAGATTGTCGGTATGGTGGGTGACGGTATTAATGATGCACCTGCTTTAGCACAAGCCAATGTAGGTGTTGCTATTGGTACGGGCACTGATGTTGCCATAGAAAGTGCTGATATTGTGATCTTGCAAGGTTCTTTATTGAAAGTCACTGAAGCCATGCAATTATCTAAAGCCACCGTTAGCAATATCAAACAAAACTTATTCGGTGCCTTTATTTATAACTCATTAAGTATTCCGATTGCAGCAGGCTTGTTGTATCCGGTATTTGGTATTCTGCTTAGTCCTATGATTGCCGGTGCGGCGATGGCAATGTCTTCGGTTACGGTAGTTGCCAATGCCAACCGTTTGCGTTGGGTAGATTTAAATGACACTGAAACCAAAGGTTATAAGAAGCATGCTTTGGAATTAGTGGATGCTTTTAAAAAGAGCTTGGCCTAGCGCTAAATAAATTCTTATTATTTGCTGGTAATATTGTAAGGGAAGGGGCATTGCGCCCCTTTTGTCTGTTGATAATGAGAAATTCCATATTAGATTTTGAATTGAATGATTTATCTAGGAAAATAAAAAATGCAAATGCGCTTAATTGATATTCAGCAGCAGGTTGGTGGTGAGTTATTTGGTGATGCGGATGCTATGGTGTCTGCTGTTAATTCATTAGATTTAGCAGTCGCTGGTGATATTGCTTTTGCGCAGAATGATAAGTTTTTAGTTGCAGCGCAGCAAAGCCATGCTTCTGTTTTACTGGTGCCGAAAAGTTTCCCTGAATTAGAGGGTAAGAACTATTTAAAGGTAGATAATCCCAAAGAAATGTTTATCGGTCTTATGGTGTTATTTGATGGCTGTACTGCACAATTTACGGGTGTGCATCCTTCTGCGGTCATTGCTGATACTGGTGTGAATATTGCTGCTAATGTTGCCATTGCTGCTCAGGTTTGTGTCGGTGAAAATACCAGTATTGGAGCGAATACCTCAATTGATTCTAATACGCATATTGCTAATGATGTTGTCATTGGGGAGCATTGTAAAGTGGGTCCTAATGTCACCATCTTATCTAAAGTAACCCTAGGGCATAACGTCACTATTCATGCAGGTACGGTGCTAGGTGGTGATGGCTTTGGTTATTATTGGGACGGCCAGCAGCAAAAGAAGATACCACAACTAGGCGGCGTACTGATTGAAGATAATGTTGAAATTGGTTGCAATGTTTGTGTGGATAGAGCAACTTTTGGTATGACCCGTATTCGTAAAGGCACTAAAATTGATAATTTGGTACAAATTGCACATAACAATGATATTGGTGAGCACTGTATTATTGTTTCTCATGTGGGTTTGTCGGGTAGTGTGACTTTAGGTAAGCGCGTAACTTTGGCAGGGCAAGTGGGTATTGCTGACCATATTACTATGGGCGATGGCTCTACGGCCGCAGCTAGAACGGGCATTTCCAAAGATGTGCAGCCAAATCAGGTTGTGTGGGGAGTACCTAATCGACCCATTAAACAAGTCATGCGCGAGATGGCAAGTATTCCTAAATTGCCTGCTTTATTGAAACAGGTGAAAGGTATTCTGAAAAGATTAATTGAGGTTGAGCAAAAACTATCACAGTTAGATAAGTAATCGTTCCCATGCTCCAGCGTGGGAATGCCGCCTGAGACGCTCCAGCGTCAAGTGTCCGGAACGCTGGAGCGTTTGGAGATGAATTCCCACGCTAGAGCGTGGGAACTATAAGTTATAAAAAAATAATGAAAATCAGTTTGTCTAACCCTTGGTTATTGCCTGTCCTATCAGGTGTTTTTATTGGTACCAGTTATATCCCTTTCCCTCCTTGGGCCTCTCTCTTTGGCTTTATTCCTTTATGGATTTTCTGGACACAGCAAAGAAAATTAAAAAATATCATTTTGGGCGGTATTTTAACTAGCTTTGTTTTTACTTTGATTGGTTTTAATTGGGTCACTTATTTATTGCATGAATTTGCGCATCTGCCTTGGCCAGTCGCTATTATTGGCATGTTTATTTTTGGTGCCTTTGCGCACGTGTTTGTGCCGATAGCAGGTGTACTTTGGTTTTTGTTATGCAAAGTAGGTAAATTTTCGGGTGTCTGGTCCATTTTCTTAATGGGATTGTTAACTGCTCTGTGCATGTGGGCTATTCCGATGCTGTTTAAATGGAACTTTGGCTACGCTTGGTATGGCTCGGAACTGCCCATGTACCATTTGGCTGAATATATCGGTTTTAGTGGCTTAAGTATGCTAACCATATTAGCTAACGTACCCTTATATATGGCGTGGCAGCAGCGTGATACTAAATGTGGACGCACGGTATTAATGCGGGTTGTGATGATTTTTGCTTTACTCAATGTATTCGGCTTGAGTGCTAAAGCTTGGCTGCCACAACCTGATGCTTCTTTTAATACTTTGTTGGTGCAGGCCAATATTGGTAATGCCGAAAAAGTTGCGGCGCAATTTGGGCGTGGTTTTTACAGTAAAATTATTAATAAATATCAGCGGGTCACTGATAAGGGTTTGCAGGAACATAAAGGCACAGAAATTGACTTTATTTTTTGGTCAGAAACGGCTTTTCCCGCACTATTAAATGGCCGTTACCAAGAGTCGGTGTATGCTCAGCAATTGATACGCTATATCAATGACCGCCAAGTTGCCTTGATTACGGGGTCTTATGCACAAGATCCTGATACAGGGTTGATTACCAATTCATTGTTTACGCTAGATAAAACGGGGGTAGTGCAGTCACCTTATTATAGTAAGTCGATTTTATTAGCGTTTGGCGAGTATATCCCTGGCGAAGAGCAGTTTCCGATTCTGCGTGAATTATTGCCCATGGTGGGACATTTTGGGCGTGGTGGCGGGCCGACTAAATTATTAACGCTGGAGGATTATAAAATAGGTCCACAAATTTGTTATGAAAGCCTGTATCCATGGTTTTCTACTGCACTTGCTGATTTAGGTGCGCAATTTATTGTGAATGTGACTAATGATTCTTGGTACGGTACTTGGCAAGAGCCGTATCAACATATGGTCATGACTTTAGCGCGCGCAGTGGAAGTACGTAGGCCCTTAGTGCGCGTGACCAATACTGGTATTTCTACCGTAGTATTAGCATCAGGAGAGGTGTTGCAGCAATCACCCATGCACCAAGAATGGTCAGGTTTATATAAGGTGCCTTATTTAACCAAACCGCAGGCTACTTTTTATCAGCGACATTTTGGCTTAATGCCAAGTGTATTATTAGCTATTTTGTTGTTATTGTTATTAAATGGCGTTAGGCTTAAGTTGCGCAAGTAACGCTTTGTAAGTACCCAAGCATAATTAATTTAACTAATTTTACGCAGGATTTTTTTTCATCTTCAAGGCGCATAAAGAGGCGCATAGCTGGCTACGCAACTCTTTATGCAACGCCGAAGATGGAAATAAAGACAAGTAAAATGTTAAAGTAATTGTGTTTGGGTACTTATAGTTAATGTAGGTGCGGCTTTAGCCGCATTGTGCAGATAAATCTGCACAATGCGATAATTCAAATGGCTTTAGAACATAAAATTAAAAGGATGTAACAATGATTAAGCTTTATAGTTTTGGTCCAGGTTTTGGTGTAGCTGACCCTAGCCCGTATGTATTAAAAGTAGATATTTATATGAATCAATAATTTATGGAAATGGGTTTATGAGTGAGTTAATAGGTCATTGTTTATGTGGCGCGATTCAGTATCAAATTAATGCGCAACCGCAACTGTCGTTCTTATGTCAGTGTCGATTGTGCCAACGAATTACCGGAACAGGGCATTCTGCAGAATTTGCAGTGCCAGAAAGTGCAGTGACTTTAACGGGGAAGTTACAGCGTTACCAAATGCAGGCGGATAATGACAATTCAGTAAGTAGTCTGTTTTGTCCTACTTGCGGTAATCCTATTTACAAAAAATCTTCTGGATACCCATGGTTGCTATTTTTTCATGCGGCGACTCTGGATAAGCCAGAAAACTTTAAGCCTGAAAAAGTATTTTGGGCTGCAAGTGGCCATGCTTGGGATTTGTTGGATCCTGCTTTGCAAATTGAGCAGCAACAATAAATGAACATAATTTTATCAGCTACTTTGAGTGAAGTTTAATCATACAAATAATAATTCAATAATACCCGAATTCTGACTGGTCTTTAGTTTTCGCAGTTGCGTAGCCTGCTATGCGCCTGTGTTTCTAGCGCTGTTGTGTGGCAAAAATCCTGTATCATACTTGCGGGTATTATTAAATCCTCGTTAGTGCTTATTACTTATTGAGCTGGCTGCGTATTTTCTCCAACATCTTTTAATTTCCACAGCAGTTCACCATTTTCACTGACCCCATAATATTCTAAATCAACCCATATATTGAGTACTTTCTCTTGGAATACAAAGTTTAAAGAGGGGATGTTCATGTCCAGGTTAGGCTTAACTACGCCAGTGCAGCCAGATGGCTCGGCAACAGGAAGCGGGTTGGTTGCTGATTGGTAATTGACTTGTAATTGCATTGTGACAGTTTCACTATCAATTATATATCTTGAATGCTGGGCTGTATTTGTAAATATGCCGCCTTCTGCACCTCTAGGTCCGTATGAATTTAATTCAACCTTAGGCACCTGGAAATAAATAAGCATCCATCTTTACTGGTTTTTTTGTCCGCCATCAGTACTGTAGCAATAGTTACGTAGCCTGCTATGCGCCTATTGCTACAGCACTAATGACAAACAAAAATCCTGCCAAAATATTGGATGCTTATTTATTTCCAAGTGCCTTAAGCCAGATATCTTTACTACCAATAAAGTTGTTAGGTAATAAGTCATTAATGACTTGAGTATTTGCACCTGCAAACTCAGGCGGTGTTGCTTCAGTTAATAATTCCCAATCAGTGCCATTTAGAGAGGCATAAATAAAATTGTGACCTTATTTATAAGGGTATATTTTAGAGTGATATTTTATAGTATATTGATTTATTAGGAAAAACTGTATTTATACTTTTACCTGTTTAGATTTTAATAAATATAGTACAATGGCAGGCTTAATTTTATTTCTTGAACGGAAGGTACTATGCAAATTTTACAGGAAGCCTTAACTTTTGATGATGTGCTATTAGTGCCCGCACACTCTACTGTGATGCCGCGTGAAGTATCCATGTCAACAAAGTTGACGCGCGAAATCAGCTTAAATATTCCACTTGTTTCTGCGGCAATGGATACCGTGACAGAATCAAGGTTGGCCATTGCGATCGCACAAGAAGGCGGTATTGGCATTATTCATAAGAATATGACCATTGAGCAGCAAGCTCAAGAGGTTCGCAGTGTTAAAAAATATGAGAGTGGTGTTATTAGAGAGCCCATTACGGTGGCTTCTACAGCAAGCATTCGTGATGTTATTGCCTTAACACAACAGCATAATATCTCAGGTGTGCCAGTTGTTGATGGCAATGAATTAGTCGGTATTGTCACCAGTCGTGATTTACGTTTTGAAACGCGCTTTGATGAGCCTGTTTCTAATGTGATGACCCCTAAGGTTGATCTAGTTACTGTCAAAGAAGACTTTACTCAAGAAGAAGCTTTGCACTTATTGCATGAGCATCGGATTGAAAAAGTGTTGATTATCAATGATAATTTTCACTTGTGCGGTATGATTACCGTCAAAGATATTCAAAAAGCCAAAGATTACCCTAATGCCTGTAAAGATGACCAAGAGCGTTTACGTGTTGGTGCTGCCGTGGGGACAGGTGAGGGCACTGAGGAGCGTGTTGCTGCATTAGTTGCGGCGGGTGTAGATGTGGTGGTAGTTGATACGGCACATGGGCATTCGCAAGGAGTATTGGACAGAGTGCGCTGGGTTAAGGAAAACTTCCCTGATTTACAAGTTATTGGCGGCAATATAGCCACGGCAGAAGCGGCATTGGCATTAGTTGAAGCGGGTGCTGATGGCGTTAAAGTGGGTATTGGACCAGGTTCAATTTGTACCACCAGAATTGTTGCAGGTGTGGGTGTTCCGCAAATTTCAGCAGTCAATAATGTTGCTGAAGCCTTAAAAGGCACAGGTATTCCGCTCATTGCTGACGGCGGTATTCGTTATTCAGGCGATATGGCAAAAGCTTTATCAGCAGGTGCATACTCAGTGATGTTGGGCGGCTTGTTTGCTGGTACCGAAGAGGCTCCGGGTGAAGTTGAATTATTTCAAGGGCGTTCTTATAAGTCATACCGTGGTATGGGCTCGATTGGCGCCATGGCGCAACAGCAAGGTTCTAGTGATCGTTACTTTCAAGAAGATGCTGATTCTTCGGATAAATTAGTACCGGAAGGTATTGAAGGGCGTGTGCCTTATAGAGGCAGCTTAGTTGCTATTATTCATCAGGCATTAGGTGGCATTCGTGCCAGCATGGGCTACACAGGTTGTGAAACGATTAAACAGTTACATGATAAATCACGCTTTGTGCGCGTCACTAGTGCGGGTATGCGTGAAAGCCATGTACATGATGTCACGATTACCAAAGAAGCTCCCAACTACCGGAGTTAAATACCTTTTAGGTAATGCTTTCAAACTATACGATCAAGGCTCCTAGTGAGCCTTGACTTGTTTATAGCTCCAATATTTAAAAACTTAAGAGATCATCGTGAGTCAACATACAACTACAGATATCCATGCACACAAAATTCTTATTTTAGATTTTGGGTCGCAGTACACGCAGCTTATTGCCAGACGTATCCGTGAAACTGGTGTTTATTGTGAGATATATTCTTGCGATTGCTCTGATGCAGAGGTTGAGCAGTTTGGTGCTAAAGGTATTATTTTATCTGGCGGGCCAGAGTCGGTTACTGGAGGCAATACTCCAAGAGCACCGCAGGCTGTTTTTAAGGCTGGCGTACCTGTTCTAGGGATTTGCTACGGCATGCAAACCATGACTGAGCAACTAGGTGGCGTGGTCGAAGCGTCTGATCATCGTGAGTTTGGTTATGCACAAGTACGTGCGCGTGGTCATTCCAAATTATTAATGGATATTGAAGATCATACTTCGCCAGAAGGCTATGGCTTATTAGATGTGTGGATGAGTCACGGTGACCGGGTAGTGGAATTACCAGTAGGATTTAAGTTGGTTGCCAGTTCTGATGGCGCACCTATTGCAGGGATTGCCAATGAAGACAAATGTTTCTATGGTGTGCAATTTCATCCTGAAGTCACCCATACTAAACAAGGTGGCCGCATATTAAATCGTTTTGTGTTGGATATTTGTGGCTGTGATGCCTTATGGACTTCTGCGCATATTATTGATGAAAGCCTGCAAACTATTAAGCAAAAGGTAGGCAGCGAACAAGTTATTTTAGGTTTATCGGGTGGTGTGGATTCCTCGGTAGTGGCTGCGTTATTGCATAAAGCTATTGGTGAGCAACTTACTTGTGTATTTGTGGATACTGGTTTATTGCGCTTAAACGAAGGCGATCAAGTGATGGCCACTTTTGCACAACATATGGGTGTAAAGGTTATTCGTGTGAATGCTGAAAAACGTTACTTGACTGCGTTAGCAGGTGTGACTGATCCGGAGGCTAAGCGTAAAATTATTGGTAATTTATTTGTTGAAATTTTTGATGAAGAAGCAGATAAATTGGTGGATGCAAAATGGTTAGCACAAGGCACCATTTACCCTGATGTGATTGAATCAGCAGGTGCTGCAAGTGGTAAAGCGCACTTAATCAAGTCGCACCATAATGTAGGTGGCCTGCCTGAAAATATGACTCTAAAATTGTTGGAACCTTTACGTGAATTGTTTAAGGATGAAGTACGTAAAATGGGGACTGAGTTAGGCCTACCTTACGACATGATTTATCGCCACCCTTTCCCGGGGCCTGGATTAGGTGTGCGTATTTTAGGTGAAGTGAAACAAGAATTTGCGGAATTATTACGTAAAGCCGATGCTATTTTTATGGAAGAATTATATCGTCACGAACTGTACCAAACTGTGAGTCAGGCATTTGCAGTATTTTTGCCGATTAAATCAGTTGGGGTGATGGGTGATGGTCGCCGTTATGATTATGTCATTGCTTTACGTGCTGTGGAAACGATCGACTTTATGACCGCACGCTGGGCACATTTGCCTTATGAGTTTTTGGGGCTGGTTTCAACGCGTATTATTAATGAAATTGACGGTATTTCCCGGGTGACTTACGATATTTCAGGCAAGCCTCCTGCAACGATTGAATGGGAATAATGCCATTAGATGATGAGGCATGGATGCGTCATGCCTATCGGCTGGCGCAACGTGCTGAGCAGCAAGGTGAAGTACCCGTTGGTGCTGTCTTGGTATTAGATGGCAAATGTATTGCTGAAGGTTGGAATACCCCCATTATTGACAGTGATCCGACTGCACATGCAGAAATGAAGGCAATGCGGCAAGCAGGTAAAGCATTGGATAATTACCGACTAACAGGTAGTACTTTATATGTCACCTTAGAGCCTTGTGTCATGTGTATGGGAGCCATTGCACATGCACGTATTACACGTTTGGTTTTTGGTGCTGTGGATCCAAAACGTGGTGCAGTCTGTAGTGCTTTGCAATTGGCGAATGCTGATTTTTTAAATCATCAGGTAGAATGGCAAGGTGGTGTGCTGGCGGAAAGTTGTGGTGATTTATTACGTGATTTTTTTCGAGCCAGACGTAATAAGAAATAAAGGTTGAGTTAGGCTTTTATTGTGTCGCACTAAAAATCTAACTCAACAAGGGTTTATAGGCTGTGTCGCATTGTCAGCTCCGCATAAACTGGGCAATATTATCTTTTTAATGCTTTTGCCAAGGCATCAGCCATAGAGCCTGTTGGCTGTACTACAGCTTGCGGTGCTTTACGAACATGTTTCTTAGGCTGGTGTTCGGTCGTTTTAGTCTGCCAGTCACTTTTTTCCACACGCACATCCTTTTTCATTGACAAAGCAATACGCTTACGCGCAACATCTATTTCAATCACTTTCACCTTCACCATTTCACCTGTTTTTACCACATCACGTGGGTCTTTGACAAAAACATCAGCCAAATGTGAAATATGTACTAAGCCGTCTTGATGCACGCCAATATCAACAAAGGCACCAAAATTGGCAACATTGGTAACCACGCCTTCAAGTAGCATGCCGGCTTGTAAGTCGGTGATCTTTTCTATGCCTTCTTTAAAGGTCGCACTTTTAAACTCAGGGCGTGGATCACGGCCAGGCTTTTCAAGCTCTTGCAAAATATCGGTTACTGTCGGCAAACCAAAATTATCATTGGTATAATCAGCCGCATTTAAACTCTGCAAAAAGGTACTTTTTCCAACCAGTTCATCTACAGACTTGCCCGTTTTACTGACAATATCTTTAATGACAGGGTAAGCTTCTGGGTGGACTGAAGAGGCATCTAGTGGGTTATCACCATTCATAATGCGTAAAAAACCAGCGGCTTGCTCATAAGCTTTCGGACCTAAACGCGGTACTTTTTTTAATTGTTTACGGTTGATAAAAGCACCTTCTTCATCACGAAAGGCGACAATATTATGGCTAATGGTGCTGGATAAACCTGAAACCTGTTTCAGTAACTCCGCCGAAGCCATATTGACATCAACGCCTACGGCATTTACACAATCTTCAATCACGGCATCCAGTCCACGCGCTAATTGCACTTGGTTAACATCATGTTGATACTGACCCACACCAATTGCTTTCGGTTCTATTTTAACTAATTCTGCTAAAGGGTCTTGCAAGCGGCGAGCTATAGACACTGCGCCACGCAATGAAACATCAATATCAGGGAATTCACGTGAGGCCAGTTCAGATGCGGAATAAACGGAAGCACCTGCCTCAGAAACAATGATCTTATTAAATTTTAAATCCTTATGCCGCTTCATTAAGTCAGTCATCATTTGGTCAGTTTCACGCGACCCCGTACCATTACCAATACTCACCAAAGCCACATCATATTGTTGGATAAGCTTGGCAATAGTCGCAATGGAAGTATCCCACTGGTTGCGAGGGGCATGTGGGTAAATGGTGTCAGTCGCTAATAATTTACCTGTCGGATCGACTACCGCTACTTTTACGCCAGTACGAATGCCTGGATCTAAGCCTAACGTCACTTTGGCCCCCGCAGGGGCTGCCAGTAATAGATCCTTTAGATTATTGGCAAAAACTTTAATGGCTTCCGTTTCGGCTGCTTCACGTAACTGCTGTTTTAAATCCAAATCAATACGCGTGAACAGTTTTACTTTCCAAGCAAAACGTGCGCACTCAGCTAACCAAGCATCAGCAGGTTTGCTGGTATCGGTGACGTGTATATGCCGCGCAACAACCTGAGTACAGAGTAGATGCTCCTCTTTTTCATCAGCACCAGGCAATAAATTCACGGTTAATAAATTCTCATTACGCCCCCGAAATAAAGCCAATGCACGATGCGAAGGAATTTTATTGATTGCTTCCTGATAATCAAAATAATCCTTAAACTTGGCCGCTTCGATCTCTTTGCCTTTAGCAACCACAGCATGCATAATGCCTTTTTGCCAAATGCGCTCGCGTAAAGTGCTGACTAATTCAGCATCCTCGGCAATACGTTCCATAATAATTTGCCGAGCACCGTCCAGTGCGGCAGTGACATCATTAATGGCTTTATCGGCATTAATATAAGCGGTTGCTTCTTGCTCAGGCGTACAATTTCTATTATCAAAAATAGTATCTGCTAAAGGTTCCAAACCTGCTTCACGTGCAATCTGTGCTTTAGTGCGCCGCTTGGGTTTATAAGGTAAATATAAATCTTCCAAACGTGTCTTAGTTTCGGCCTCTTTAATGGCAAGTTCCAATGCCTGGGTCAGCTTATCTTGTGCAGTAATACTTTCTAAAATAGTGGCACGGCGCGCATTTAATTCACGCAAGTAAATCAAGCGTTCATCTAGCAGGCGCAACTGAATATCATCAAGCCCGCCAGTGACTTCTTTACGGTAACGTGCAATAAAAGGTACGGTTGCACCTTCATCTAGGAGGGTAACAGCAGCATTAACTTGGCTTTCAGGGACAGCTAATAGCTCGGCAATTTTTTGGATAACGTCCATTTATATAGTGAGAGTAGGTAGTGGATTAATGGAGGTGCATTGTATCAATATGTAGGGTGGCAGGGTAGTGGGTGAAATTTTGATTATTAAGTTGGTTGCGCAGCACGGGAATTTCATGATGCCGCTGAGTTACCATTAGGTAATAAGCAAAAAATATTTTTGAATCCATAAAGTGAGACCTGAAAAACCAGAAAATAGGCATATTTAGACAGCCTAGACCT
>CAZXJK010000029.1:0-17093 GCA_964640895.1 uncultured Methylomonas sp. | reverse complement strand
AGGTACTTACGGCACCTTTCTTTCGGGCGGCGGCACTGGGACTTACACTTTTGCCCCGGCTGACTCTATCGTACTAACAGAATCAACTGTTGGATTCCCTGCAGGCTACCCTGTAGCCCCTGGCGCAACACACACCTTTAGTCACCTTAACAACGCGATGATCAAGGTGATGGATGCAGCCGACCTTATATCAGATCCTGCTTCATATCCATTAGGTACAGTCCTAGGAGCCGAGCAGTTCTACTCACAAGAGGGTCTAGCAATAACTGGTGGCATGTGGTTCAATACTGGTACTTTTGATACCAATTTTATTATATTTGCAGGCACAAGTATCCAAGCAAATGCACAATCAGGCACTGGATCATTCAACCAGAACTTCGCAACGGGCACTTGGGGTAACGTTTCAATCGTTTATGATTACGATATCGTTAATGACCCAATTACAGCTCCAGCACCAGAAACTCTAGCAATGATGGCCCTTGGTTTGTTTGGCCTTGGTCTGCGCGCACGTTCTAAAAAATAATATTCTGCGCATTATTTGATAGGCTTAGCAAACTTTGCAGCCTAAATAATTAAAGTTGAAAAATCCAAGGAAGGAATTTTCACCTTTTCATATCCCTCAAAAACTTCCATCAAAAAGATCTGAGTACTCAAAAGACTCACCCCCCCCTATATTAAATATACGCAATACCTAAATAATTTGCATGTCAGCTTTTTTTACACATAAACAAGTCATTTATCCCCCTCCCCTTCCCTCATAAAAATACCAACACCACAATCACCACATAACTGTCAGAAATTTTTACACAGCACCAACCCCACATACTGCATCCGACATAACAATAAATTTACTAGGTTATGTACTTATTATACGAGTTCATATTGATTAACTTGCAATCTATATAGAATTATATTTCAGCTTTCCTTCGGCTATTTTTAGCTGCATAATAAATCACAAAAATGCTAGAATAGCTAAAGATGTAAGCAGCCCTACTTCAGGGAGAGCCAGCTCAAGCCTACATTTTTATGACTGATGGTGCAGACTAAAGCCACACCTCAAATATTTAATCATTCAATTATCTATTTTTCAATATTGACTTGCGGATTAACGAACAGTTCTATTATTCAGCTCTCACTCACTACTGTATTAATTTATGCGCTATATCCAGTAGCCTTTATTGCACTCAATTAATGACAATACCCCTTAAAATACAGTCGCCATTTACCTAACAATGGATTACGAATACACTCTTAAAACGGAAAAACTATGACACCACAGAATATTTTCACTCAATATAAACTAATACCCGCCGCCTTATCTTGCTTATTAATAAGCACCCAGTCCTTTGCGAATTTGTATGATGCCGAAAACACGCAACTTAACAATACCTTCAGATCTTCTGTGCCAGCTAATGAATTTAGCATTGATAACCTTGTTAAAGGTACCCCCGACTCAGGCAATGAGTTTGGCGCCAATGTATCCACAAAAAAAGACTATGCAACTATACGAGAAAACCTTGCGAATAAAGAATTTAAAAAGGCGCGCGTTAATATTGAAGAACTACTCCAAGAACACCCCAACAACACTGGGCTATACTACTACTTTGGCTCCTTAGAAGAAGCTGAAAAAAACTATACTAAAGCTGAAAAAAACTATATTAAAGCGATTGAAATAGACAAAAACAACATACCAGCCCATACCGCACTAGCTAAACTTTCATTATTACGAGGCGACCTAAATAAGGCATCAGACTATTATAATCAAATTCTTTTGATTGATAAAAAAAATGCTCACGCCTATATGCAACTAGCTTTTATTGCACAAAAAAAAAATAACACCTCACAAGTAGAAAGTAATTTACTAAAGGCAAAACAAGCCGTAAAAGGAGACTTCACAGCAGAACTAGCAGTTACTTCTGTTCTGGGGAAATGGTATGTTAGTCAAAATCAGACTGATAAATACCTTATACAAGCAAAAGAACTTGCTCGCAACAACCCCAACAAAAAACAAGCCCAACTACTTTTAGCCGCCGCCCAAGATCTAAGTGGGTTCCCTGATGCCGCCGAAAAGATTATGGACAAAATCATAGCTAAAGACTCTAAAGACGTCAAATCTAGAATGCTCCTAGTACTCTTACTAGTCAAACAGCCCAACAAACAAGATAAAATCATCAAGCTATTTGATGAAATACATGCCATTTCCCCCGAAAATAGCCAATACCTTGTCACCAAAGCTCGCTACTTAACAAGTCAGCACCAGTATTCTGAAGCAAAAAAGACAGCCGCACTCATCATAAAACGATTGCCAAACTCTCCTTTGGGCTACATAGTAAAAGGAGAAATACTTAGAAGCGAAAACCAAATTGACAATGCCTTATCTGCCTACCAAAAAGCATTTCAGATAGAGCCCAACATGAAGCTTATCCCCACCATTACCTCGCTTTTTCTAACTCAGAATCAAGCGACTAAAGCACATTCATGGATCAATGAGCTACTAAAAAATAATCAACACAACCCGGTATTGCACCAACAACTAGCATTGGTTTTTGAGCACCAAAACAACCCCGCTCAAGCAATACACCATTACGAACAAGCCCTAAAAGTGGCACCTGACGACTTAATGTCTCTTAATAACCTTGCCTTATTATTTTTACAACAAAACAACCCTGCCGCTATTCAACTTGCCAAAACCGCATATGAGAAAGCACCTCAATCAGCAGCACTTGCGGATACCTATGGCTACACTTTAGTTCGCAACAACCAACAACAAGCAGGACTTATAATTCTTGAAAAAGCATTAGCATTACAAAAAAATTCACCTAGAATCCAACTACACCTTGCTGAGGCATACCTACTGACAGGCAACAAATCAAAAGGCACTACAATGCTTGAGAAAATCATACATTCAACTGCAGATAAAAATATCACCCTCCAAGCAAAATCACTACTCAATAAATAACACCATCAAAAGATGGCATCAATATCTGCACCTCACAACCATACTAGGAAACCAATACACCACAAACTTGTATTCTTTAATTAGGCACTTGGAAATAAATAAGCATCCAATATTTTGGCAGGATTTTTGTTTGTCATTAGTGCTGTAGCAATAGGCGCATAGCAGGCTACGTAACTATTGCTACAGTACTGATGACGGACAAAAAAACCAGTAAAGATGGATGATTATTTATTTCCAGGTGCCTTATGCGCCTCACCCAGATCAAAACCTGCAGGACAGACTAAATTACCTACATTTTCGATAAACAAAAGACTATCTGGCTACGCACTTAAGACGGGACACCGTAGGCTGGGTTAGATTTTTTAACGAAGTAAAAAAACGTAACCCAGCAAAGCCCCGTATACGTAAAATGCTGGGTTACGTTATCTGCGCTTCGCTAGATAAGCTAACCCAGCCTACATTTTTGTCCCGTCTTAAGTGTGTAGCCAACTATCTGCCTCTGGCTTAAGGTTTTCAAGCGCATGACCCCACCTGATGAGCATCTAAATGACAGCCCCCCTTACTGCCCGTATTAATTTGTAACGCTTTAACACCCGTTGCTCTAATACGCTCCGCATCATGAGTGGTTTGCTGGTCACCTTCAATCACGCTTATCACTAGCGAATCTTGCAACAATGCAATCGTTTCAGTTAACAGTGTGGTTTTTCCAAACCCAGGGCTAGAAACCAAATTTAAAGCTAAAATTCCATGCTGCTTAAAATAATCACGATTGGCTGCTGCATATTGATTATTTTTACCTAAAATATCCTGCTCAATAACCACCTCTTTGGCGCATTGCCCACACCACGCCCGCCTCTCTACGTTAATAATTTCCAGCTTGGCTTGGCTCGCTAACGAACCTTCCATCACAGCATCAAAACAAAAGCGCATCGCTGCCGGCTCCACACATGACAAAGCGCCAATTTCTAACCATACCACCTTTACCAGCTGATATTGCTGCAGGCCTGCCTGTTGCTCCAATATATCTAATATGCTTTCACACAATGACATTTCATGCATAAGAGTCTCTTTAGCTATTTATTTAAACCTTATTATACAATAGCGCGACAATATTCAATAAAGTGTAAATTTATCATTTTTATATCGAATTATTTACCATTATTTACTTTGGATAGGGAGAGAGGATTTAATCACAAATATCATGCCTAACGCCCTCCTTACACACCAGTTATTCACAAATAAATATAATTTTATCAGTGCTTATTGAGCTACTGAGTAGCCACTCCCCGTCATAACCAACCCCATAAGGAAGCCATTAACACAATGATTTAAATGATATTTTATTCATACTTATCATTTATTTTACTACCTTCTTTTGATATTCCATCAATTGATACCCAACTAAGTTTGTAGTGCAAAGCCCACAATATAATTATATTTTCTAGTAAATTTCTTTATATTCCCCTATAATAAAGTTGTTACAGATTTTGTTATTGGCATTTATGGTTGTTCCCTCCGTGTTACCCCCTTTGGATTCTACGTTTCAATACCTGTACGCAACACCCTATTTATTAAATTTATTATCAGGTAAGAAAAATGGCTACAGGCACAATTAAATGGTTCAACGAAGCTAAAGGTTTTGGTTTTATTTCTCAAGATGACGGCGGTGCAGATGTATTTGTTCATTTCAGCGCAATTCAAGGTACAGGATTCAAAACTCTAGCTGAAGGCCAAGCAGTTACTTATGAAGTAGAAAACGGCCCTAAAGGCCCTCAAGCTACTAGCGTTACCGCTAACTAAGCAAGACCTTATCGGATAAACCGGTATGTAAAACCCTGCCTAGGCAGGGTTTTTTTTTGCAGCTTAACTCTTTTAAGCCGCCCACAGTAAAAGGACACCCGAATTGAAAAAACTATTTGTTGGCAATCTACCCCCCAGCACTACCGAAAATGATATTACAACACTATTTTCTGAGTTTGGTACAGTACGTTCACTTAATCTAGTAACGGACATCTTTTCTGGCCAATGCAAAGGTTTTGCCTTTATCGAAATGGAAGGGCATGAGGCTCGTGCAGCCATTGCAGGCCTAGACGGCAAAGATTGCAACGGCAAGCCAATGAAGGTTAACTTTGAAACACCTAAAGCAGGACGCAGAAGGTAGCCCACACTTCTTTTCTCGCCTTGCTAAACCCTCACTAGCAGGCTCTCTCAATTTCTGCTAATATCACTCTATCAGGGCATATTGCCCTGAGGGCAGTTAAGATCACAGTATAAGGAGAGCAGTCGTGAAAATATCACCATTCTTTTTGATAGGCATAATACTTGCTAGTACTATTTTTACAAGTGTCACGAGTGCCGAGATGCGCTGTCAAACCGATTCATTTGACAATAAAACCTGCCAAGATAGCAACGGCATTACTTGGTTTGGACGCAAAGACCTTTCTGGCAACTATCTTTGGCAAGACAAACAAGGCAACACCATTAGGTCTGAAACTGACTCCTTTGGAAATACAAGCTACCGCGACCAATCTGGTAAACTTCGTGGCCTAAAGGATTCATTTGGTAATGAAACATGGAAAACCAATACAGGAGAAACCATTAAAGGCAGAACCGACTCATTTGGCAATACCCTCTACCAAAATGGCTCAAATAGCAATATTAATTGCTATACAGATTCACTAAACAATAAAACCTGCAAGTAAGATCCAAGAATATCAACTAGCGATCAATAAGAACTGCCTGACAGCATTATTCTTACCGAATAACTTATTTAAGCTGCTAAGAATTCTTCTAAACTTGCACTAGCCTGCTCACACGAAATGAGTGCATGCTCATTATCCAAAAGATAATTCGCAAAAAAATGAATACACTTCCAGTTATCAGGGTGGCTTATAAATTCAAACGCCCGTGCAAATAAGAATTGCATTCTTAATTCTCGCGACTCAGCATCACTTATAAAACACTCTAAATAGCGTTGCGCTACCTCTAAATCTGAGTGCCCGCCATAATGCTTTAAGGCTGCCAAATTAATTAACTGCGGATTAAATACCTCACCATCACATAAAGCTACAAATTTTGCTTCAGCTAAAGGCCCCACTAACAAGTTAACCACATCCGCTTCATAAGCCTGCTGCAAATCTCGCTTATCAGCTTCCGTATTCAGGAGCCCATACTCAATTTCGGCGATTGGTAAATTTTGTACTAGCCTCCCTCCCTCAATTTTGGCAAAAAATTCAGAGTGTTTTTGGTGATCTTTATTGATAATAATTTGAAAAAAGACAGGCGGTAGCTTTAATTGCTGATTTCTAAGGTAAATTGCGGCGACATGTCCCGCTTCATGAAAAGCAATATGCTTATGTAATTCTTGAGGGAATGTGACTAAATTCGGGGTAATATGAGAAGTTCGTTGCATGATCTTGACTCTTAAAAAAAATGCGGCCATGACAGCCGCACAGAGGAAGGAGATAGCTCTAGCCCCTAACAATTAAGGGGAACGCATTCAAGAGTTGACTGTAGTTTATGCGAATTATTACCTATTGAAAATGTGGCATTTTGACGCGCGACAATTTGACGCAGAAAACGGCACGAGTATTGCTGTATTTAAAGGTTTTGCCTATGGAAATCACGCTAAAAGGCAGTTTTAGAGCAACGTTTTGCCAGCAAATAAGTTATATACCTTATATTAATAAGGCATATAACTTATTTGCTTAAAATCATAAAATACCTAGCTTAATACCCGCTTTATTTAAATATTTTCGAACCGCATTACTTGCACTAACATTCTCGCTTTAGAAGCTTTATTCATGAAAATATCTCTGGTCATCCCCACTTATAATCGGTGCGTCCCTCTAAAAAGATCCTTAAATTCAGTTTTACAGCAAACATTAGCACCTGACGAAATTATCGTTGTGGATGATGGCTCTACAGATGATACTGCCGCAATGATCAAAACTGACTTCCCACAAGTTATCTATCTATGGCAAACAAATCAAGGGGTAAGTGCTGCTAGAAATAAAGGCATACGACACGCAAAATCAGAATGGCTAGCCTTTTTAGACTCTGATGATACTTGGCTAGCAAACAAATTAGCCTTACAAGCCCAAGCTCTTAAACAAGCACCAGCAATCAAGATTTGTCATACAGAGGAAATTTGGATTCGCAACGGCGTTAGGGTAAATGCCATGAATAAGCACAAAAAAACAGGGGGCTGGATTTTTAAACATTGCCTGCCCTTATGCGCCATGTCGCCTTCATCAATCATGATTCATTGCTCTATTTTTGCTGATATTGGATTATTTGACGAAGACTTACCTGCCTGCGAAGATTATGACCTATGGTTACGCATTACCGCTAAGTATCCCGTTATTTTTATCGAACAGGCCTTAATTAATAAGTTTGGCGGCCACGAAGACCAGTTATCGCATCAATACTGGGGTATGGATAGATTTAGAATACAAGCACTAGAAAAAGCCATAGAACACTCAAATTTAAGTATTGAAAACCAGCAAGCAGCCATAAAAATGTTGCTAAAAAAAGCTCGCATCTTTAAAAAAGGGGCTCTAAAGAGAGATAAAATTGTATCCGCACAACACTATCAACAATTAATAGACAAATACGAATCATTATAATTAATACGTTTTAGGGGCGAGGATTTAATAATAGAAACTGCCTTACCGTGTGCGCAAACCTGTTTCATCAGAAAATTTCCACGTCCTCGTAATAACCAACACATCAAGCTCTTGCAACAATGCTTTAGGTAATCGCGGAAACGGCGCGCTTAGGCGCACAATACGCTTTGCTGCTTGATCTAATGCAGGGTAACCTGATGACCTTCTAATTCGCAGGCTATAAATACTGCCATCGGGCTTAATCCCTACATCTAAAGTCAGTGCAGAAGAAAAACCCGCCCGCTTAGCCACCGCAGGATAATTTAAATTACCGGTACTCTCTACTTTTCGCTGCCAATCCGTAATATATTGCGCTGCCAAATATTGATGCGCACTCACAGAGTTAACATATTTAATCCTATTTTGATCACTACTGGGTTTTTGATAACGAATTTTTGCTCCAAGTTCAGCCACTTGCATACGCAATGCATCCATGGATAGCTTAGGGCGGCTTTTCTCGGTATTTTTTGGAGTTTGTTCAGTTAACTGAATTTTTTCTAACCCAGATTTCTGTGTTAACACACGCTTACGCTGGGTACTTTGCTGTTTGACTCTTTTTTGTTGCGGTGGTTTTTTTAAACTCACTCCCGAACTTTCTAATACCTGCGCAGCAGGGCTAGGCTTATCACGTTTTTTTCCAGCACCAATTTGGTTATTTTGCGCTAAAAACTCCGCCTTTTTAGGCGCTTTTCTAGCAGTTTGAGTCACCAAAGTGATGGCAATTGATTTACTATTGGTCACTGCATCAGGCTGACTAAAATTAACACCTAAGATAATAACGACATGGAATATTGCTGCAATAAAAAAAGCAACCAGTAAAGTATCATAAATAGATAACGGTGTTGAATTTTGAAAAACAGGCTCAGACATACGCGTTACGCAAGTTTTTGAGTCATTATTTCAATATGATCCATAAGTTGTGCACAAATATTAATGCCAAATTGGGCATCAAGCTCCTGTACACAAGTCGGACTCGTGACATTAATTTCAGTCAAATAATCACCAATGACATCAATACCAACAAAGACCAAGCCTTTTTCTTTTAGTACTGGCCCCACTTGATTGGCGATCCAATAATCCCGCTCTGTTAACGGTCGACCTTCCGCACGCCCTCCTGCCGCCAAATTCCCCCGAGTTTCACCTTGAGCAGGAATACGCGCTAACGCATACGGAACAGGCTCACCATTGATTAATAAAATACGCTTATCACCATCAATAATTTCTGGCAAATACTGCTGCGCCATAACATGACGCGCTCCGTGCTCGGTAATTGTTTCAATGATGACGCTTATGTTTGGATCATTACTGCGCAGCCGAAAAATAGAAGCCCCACCCATACCATCTAATGGCTTCAAAATAATATCCTGATGTTCTTGCAAAAAACTACGTATTTTATCAGCATTGCCGGTTACCAAGGTATCAGTACAGCACTCAGGAAAATTAGCGGTAAATAACTTTTCATTCGCATCACGCAACGCTTGCGGTTTATTCACCACATAAACACCCTGACTCTCAGCATGCTCTAAAATATAAGTTGCATAAATATATTCCTGATCCACAGGTGGTTCTTTGCGCATAATAATGCAGTCTAACTGCTGCAAAGCAATATCTTGCTCACTCACGACTGTATACCAACTTTGCAGGTCACGCTGGACTTCAATACGCCGAGTCTTAGCATAGGCTTTTCCTGCACGCAGATATAAGTCATCCAACTCCATATAATATATTTCCCAATTTCGTGCCTGCGCTTCTAATAGCATGGCAAAACTGGTGTCTTTGTTAATATTAATATTCTGGATTGAATCCATAACCATGCCAAGTTTCAGTGTCACAATATTGCTCTCATAATATAGTTGTTATAGTGTTATTTAATGCGATTAATTAACTTATTGCAAGTTTATTGTTTACCTGACTTAAAAAGTTTGGTATAAAGACGGGCTAACTTTGAAAAACAGGCACATTAGAGGTGAATCATGTCCAAAATTTGTCAAGTAACGGGTAAACGACCTATTACTGGAAACAATGTATCGCACGCGAAGAACAGAACAAAAAGACGCTTTAACCCAAACTTGCACCATCATAAATTTTGGGTGGAAAGTGAGAATCGTTGGATACGTTTAAGGTTATCTGCAAAAGGTATGCGTATTATTGATAAAAAAGGTATAGACGTTGTTTTAGCGGATATACGTAGTCGTGGCGAAAAAGTTTAAGGAGCAGTATCATGCGTGAAAAAATAAAATTAGTTTCATCTGAAGGTACCGGGCATTTTTATACAACTGATAAAAATAAACGCACCATGCCTGAAAAAATGGAAATGAAAAAATACGATCCTGTGGTTCGTAAGCATGTGATGTACAAAGAAGCAAAAATCAAATAATTTTTTTGATTCTCTTTTGGTTGCCATGTGTAACCTTCCGTAGCTTGCACTAGCTACGGAAGTACGACAGCCTCATTTTCCATGAGGTTGTCAGCTTGCTTTAACTCGGCTATTTTGACTCCTTTAGTTTATCCAATACTGCCTTAAACTTTTCAGTTTGCTTAAAAAGCATTCTATACTGCTTTTTAAGGCCTTCCAACTCACTTGTTAAGCGTTTATTTTCTAGCTTAAGAATTTGATTTTCTTGTTGTAAACCAGCACCTGCCTCGCCGCCCCCCTCAAAAGTTCCTTCTAAGATGGGTGCCATAGTTAATTCAAGCTCTGCATTAACTACATTTTCTGATTCATCATCCCCAGAAAACACCTCCCCAGTTTCTATACCACTTTCATCTATTGCAAAACTGGCTTCATTAGAGTTTTCAGCCTCACTAGGCACATTATCCATGCCTCCTTTTAAGATTACGGCTTCCAATTTGTTCTTTATAAGAAAAAAAGCGGCGGCAGCACTTAAACTACCATCACCACAAACAATAACAATATTCGATTCTTTTTTAAAATCTTTCACACGCATACGCAAAGAAAAGAACGGTATATTTTCACTCCCTCCAATATGATGCTCGTTATAGGCATCAGTAGGGCGTATATCCAATATGCTCATATTATTTTGATTACAGATATCAGCGTAATCGATATAAGTCAGTACAGGCTCTTTGATTAGCTTAATAAAACGATCTTTATCAATACGAGATAATACCATGTCTCCCGTAGCGGTAACCGTCATGCTACGTGTCTCACCAGAAAGCAGCGCATCCTCACCAAAGGTATCAGGTGCACATAGCTCAAGTAACTTTATTTCTTTTGCGCGCACGGAGGCTTTACGGCTTAATGCACAACATCCTTGTCTAATAATATAATAATAATCTCCAGAATCGCCCTGGCTAACAATCACCTCGCCTTTTTTATAACGAACTTCTTCTAGACTTATTAAAATCTGCTGCAAATTCATGGCAGGTAAGCGCTGAAAAATAGGTGATTTTAATAAGACTGACATCCAATCATTTGGCTCATCAGTTTCTAAGTCGTTACTTTCTGCCATATAAGTACTTTCCTTTTCTTCATCACCTGTCACTTGTTTGTCAAAAATATTGAGACTTAAACTAACATAGCGTACATTATCAATGGCGCGTGCTGATATTTTACGAGGAAATTGGTGGGCTAATGCAAATTTTGCTGCCTCAGTACCGGCAGTAATAGTTTCAATTTTAAAATCATGCGCTTCTAATGAAACGGATCCTTCAATAAGATAGAAAAAGGCATTGGTCGTATCTCCATTTTTAAATAAGAATTTACCCTGAGATACTTCAATTACCTTAATTTCCTGATATAACTGCTTAAACTGCAGCGCAGGCATTGTTATAAAAGGAATCAATTTACGTAAGGCCTGACTTGCTTCCAGTTTAGGATCTGCGGCCATTAGAGGGTCTTTAGAAGCAAAGGGGCAGCAATACCCAAAAGTATGATATTAGATCTTAAATTCATGGCGATACCAAGAAAACAGACACATAATAAGCTACACAACTGTGTTTCTAGTGCAACTACGGAGCCAAAAGGCTCGTCAAACTCGGATATTATTGAATTATCGATCCTTAGCATTCCTTTTAAACAAGATGATAGAAACATGATTATAGGGTTCAAAGTTGTCTTGTGCTAGTGAAAGTTTTTTGTTTTACTGCTGCTAAAATATATATTTTTTCTTTAACCATTCAATCTGGCGTATATTATGTCGCAAACTGAAAAACAATTTATACCACTAAATATAGCAGTATTAGTCATATCTGACACCCGCACTGCAAAAGATGATATATCTGGTAATACTTTAGTAGAGCGTTTAGAAAAGGCAGGGCATACCTTATATACTAAGGTTATTGTTGCTGATGATATTTATCAAATTCGTGCCACAGCCTCGCAGTGGATCGCTGATATTGATGTGAATGTCATTATCAGCACAGGCGGAACGGGAGTGACTGGACGAGATGGCACTCCAGAAGCAATGGCTCCATTATTAGATAAAACCCTAGCAGGCTTTGGCGAGATTTTTAGAATGCTATCTTATGATGACATTAAAACCTCAACTATTCAGTCACGTGCTATCGCGGGCGTTGCCAATGCAACTTATATTTTTTGCTTACCAGGCTCTGCTAGTGCCTGCCGTACCGCATGGGATAGCTTAATCAACGCCCAATTAGATTTTAGAACCAAACCTTGTAACCTAGTGCAGTTAATGCCTCGACTATTGGAAAAATAATGCATCCACTATTTCTTTTACTCAGTGCGACTTGTGCCTTACTTGCCGTTGCAATGGGCGCTTTTGGAGCCCACGGTTTAAAGGCCATTTTATCGCCTGAAATGCTCACTGTTTATAAAACCGCCGTCACCTATCAAATGTGGCACGCTTTGGGTTTAAGTATTGTCGCACTATTAAGAGCACAGAACCCTACCGTCCAATTATTAATTTATGCAGGCTGGTTGATGTTTGCAGGTATTATTTTATTTTCAGGTAGTTTGTATCTACTCAGCATATTAGGTTTATCATGGCTAGGTATGATTACTCCTTTAGGGGGACTTTGTTTTCTAGGTGCGTGGTTGCTCATCATTATTTTTGCCTATCAATCTTACCAAGCAAACTAATGCGTATTGTAGTCAAATTAATTATGCTTGGGTACTTAACCTATTGGCTGGTATCATTAAAACCCAAACAAGTAGATAGTGAACATAATGAGTGACAAGAAAATGCCTGAAGCGAACCCACAAACAATTTACCTGAAAGATTACCGGGTTCCTGAGTATTTAATTCCCACCATTGATTTAAACTTTATGCTTGAGGCTGAGCATACCCGTGTTGTTTCTCGGTTAACCATCACCCATAACCCCGAAAACAAAAACAAACATGCCCCTCTCGTATTGCTAGGAGAAGGTTTAGGGCTCATTAGCATCTCGTTAGACGGCACTAAGCTAACGGATCACCAATACCAGTTGAGCGATGAATCACTGACTATCAAACATGTCCCACAAGATAAAACCTTTACCCTAGAGATAGAAAACACGATTAACCCAAAAGCCAATAGCGCTTTAGAAGGGCTGTATGTTTCCAATGATATGTTGTGCACACAATGTGAAGCACAAGGTTTTAGAAAAATCACTTATTTTCTGGATAGACCTGATGTAATGAGCCGTTTTACCACCACATTAGTGGCAGATAAAACCCTCTACCCTGTCTTGCTTTCAAATGGCAATAAAATTGAGCATGGCGAATTAACCGATAACCGTCATTGGGTGACATGGGAAGACCCATTTAAAAAACCTTGTTATTTATTTGCTCTGGTTGCCGGACAGCTTGAGTGTATAGAAGATCATTTTACCACCATGAGTGGTCGCGATATTACTTTACAAATTTATGTCGAAGCCCATGATGTTGATAAATGTACTCACGCCATGCAATCGCTCAAAAATGCCATGCTCTGGGATGAACAAACCTATGGCAGAGAATACGATTTAGACTTGTACATGATTGTTGCTGTCGGGCACTTTAATATGGGAGCAATGGAAAATAAAGGGTTGAATATCTTTAATACCAAATTTGTATTGGCACGCCCCGACACGGCAACTGATATGGATTATGAACATATTGAAGGCGTTATTGGGCATGAGTACTTTCATAATTGGACAGGCAACCGTATTACTTGTCGTGACTGGTTCCAACTTAGTTTAAAAGAAGGCTTCACTGTCTTTCGTGATCAAGAGTTCACTGCCGACCAAACTTCTAAAGCCGTAAAACGTATTGATGATGTCAATATGTTGCGCACGCGTCAGTTTGCGGAAGATGCAGGGCCGTTAGCCCACCCTATTCGCCCGGAAGCCTATATAGAAATTAATAATTTTTATACTCTGACAGTTTATGAAAAAGGCGCAGAAATTGTACGCATGCTACAAACCTTATTAGGTCAAAACAACTTTAGCAAAGGCGCTGATTTGTATTTCCAACGCCACGATGGTCAAGCAGTCACCTGTGAACATTTTGTACAAGCAATGGAAGATGTCGGTCATAAAGATTTAAGTCAGTTTAGGCGCTGGTATGCACAAGCAGGTACCCCGACAGTTACTGTGACACAACAATATGATACCGATAAACAATGCCTATCATTAACGTTGACTCAAACCATTACTAATCAAGCTAACCCAGCAATATTACATATTCCGATTAAAGTCGCCCTCTTTGATGCACAAGGCCAACAATTAGCCCCTTACGTACAAGATGTAGCCACTATTGCCAATGAAGTCATCTTAGAGCTAACTAGACAAACGCAAACCTTTTTATTCGAGAATGTGACTACCGCCCCTATCCTTTCAGTTTTACGCGGATTTTCTGCCCCCGTTAAATTAGTCATGCCACGACCATTAACTGAGTTGGCTTTTCTACTACGCCATGATAATGACAGCTTTAACCGCTGGGAAGCAGGCCAGCAATTAAGCACAAACGTTATATTTGAGCTCATCACTGCAATTAAACAAGGCAATGAACTTGTTATACCCGATATTCTGATTGATGGCTTTAAAATTAATATGGAGCAATCTTGGGCTGATTTATCGTATTTAGCTTGCTTACTGAGCTTACCTAGTGAGAATTACTTAGCAGAACAAATGTCAGTCGTTGACGTGGATGCCATTCATCAAGCTAGGGAATTTGTTAAACTTAGCTTAGCACAACAATTAGCCAGCCAATTTAAGACACTTTATCAAGTCAATCACCAAAATGAAGCGGGGGAATTAACCGCAACGGCTATCAGCAAGCGCAAGATTAAAAATATTTGCCTAGATTATTTAAATCAATTAGAAAGCATCGATAGTTACCAGTTGGCAGACCAACAATTTGCTGCGGCAAAAACGATGACTGACCAAATAGCCGCCTTAGCCAATATTGTTAATAGTCAAAATCCTGCTAAAACGCAGGCTCTTGAGCATTTTTACCAACAATGGCAAGCTGAAGCTCTGGTCATCGACAAATGGTTTAGCCTTCAGGCCAGTAGCTCAGCAGCAGATGCTTTTACCGTTGTACAATCATTATTACAACACAGTGCTTTTGATTTAAAAAACCCTAACCGAGTACGTGCATTAGTCGGCGCATTTAGCCAAGCCAACCCTATTCATTTTCATGCCAATAATGGACAGGGCTATCAATTTTTAGCTGATCAAGTCATCATTTTAAATAGTCTTAACCCGCAAGTGGCTTCACGTATGGTGGGTGCACTTACCCAGTGGCGTAAGTTTGACAAACATCGCCAAAACTTAATGAAGCAACAATTAGAGCGCATTATTAATACTGAAAATACGTCTAAAGATGTGTATGAAATTGCCAGCAAAAGCTTGAACTAAAAAATAACTGGCTCTGAACCCTCAAGCCATTGTGGGTACTTTTCCATCGTCGCATTAAATAACGAAGAACGCAGCAGATACTCTAGCCAGAGTTGCAACTGTGGGTAAGCTGCCTGCATAAACCAATCATTATTCACATGCGCAAATTGGCGTATAAAAGGAAAAATACCAATATCAGCCATAGAAACTTGCGCACTGATTAAAAATGGTTGCTGCTGTAATCTCTGTTCCAATACTTCTAAAAATAGCTCTCCCTGAGTACGATAATACTCAGCCGATTGTTCTGGGTAACGATCAGGGTATTTATACCTATCCAGGTTACCTTTAAACTCGAAATCATTTTGATCCAATAGTTTATTAATCAAAGCCTCATGCTGCTGTGGAAACCATTGCTCAGGGTCATTTTGTTGCAAAGCCCACAGCATAATATGCCGACTTTCATCAATAATACTCCCATCAGCCAACACTAAAACTGGCACGGTGCCTTTAGCTGATCTGGTGAGTAATGCAACGGGTTTATCGCGTAAAACTACCTCACGCAATTGCACCGCAACGCCAGAATATTTTAATGCCATCCGTGCACGCATTGCATAGGGGCAACGCCGAAATGAATAGAATATCGGCAGAGTAGAAGCTTGAGTTGGACTAGTAGGCATTTTTAAATTTAAAGGCGAAGTAATAGGTATACCTTAACTATTTTATGGCATTACTGCCTAACTGGCTTAGCCAATAAGCACTTTCAACTAACTGTGATAAGCCTCTTTCTTTAAAGTACTCATTTTGTTTCAAGGCATCATCTTTAAATAAACACTCAATCGCATAATCTGCACCAAACAATACCTTTACTTCATCGTTGCTCACTGAAAATGGCGGACCTGCCATTTCGGCCTGATTATATTCCAGCGTCACTAATAACGTATGACTTAGTGCTGGCGCTATTTGGCGTAAGTGAGCAACATATTGTTGCCGCATCTCTGCTGGCAAGGCGATTAAGGCGGCTCTATCATATACTGCATAACAGCCTGCTAAATCAGCATTACTTAAATCGAAAAAATCCCCCTGCAAAATAGTGAGGCCATCTATTTTCCAACGCTGAAAAGCACCTTGCTCAGTGACTTCTGCACTGAGATTATTATCTGCAAAGAAACCTTTAACCGCCAGCGGACTAAGCTCCACGCCGATGACTTGATAACCTAAAGAGAGTAGCCATAACATATCACTACTTTTACCGCATAAAGGGACAAAAATTGTACTGCCTGCGGGAATATTAAAGTTACCCCAGAATTTTTGTAAATGCGCATTAATGTCTTCCTCATGAAAGCCAATCTGGTTTTGTTGCCAGCGTTCTAGCCAAAATTCTGCCTGCATTATTTACTCCTAGAATTTGTTAAAGTTCGGGACCTGCTAAGTACCTGTGCAAAATTAATCTAACACTTTGTAGAATAAGCCAAATAGAGCACAATCCTATCGTAGGTTGCGGGTGAGGCACGAACCCCAACAGTGTGCGCAATATTGTTGGGGTTCGTGCCTCACCCGCAACCTACTCAAATTATACAAAATAAAAAAATGTTAATTTAATTATGCTTGAGTACTTAGGGAGATGGAAAAAAATAATCATCCAATCTTGTTGGTCTTTTTGTCCGTCTTTAGCGGTGTCGTA
>CAZXJK010000028.1:0-17153 GCA_964640895.1 uncultured Methylomonas sp. | reverse complement strand
TTAAACAAGTTTCATCAGCAAATCATCCATAATAATCAAGATGAGCATTAACCCTAATCAAAAAATTCAATTCTCCCCCATGCACCGCTTGCAATGGGAAGAAGCACAACAAAAAGATGTCATTCTCTACCCTGAAGGCATGGTTGAGCTCAATCAAAGCTCAGCAGAGATTTTAAAACTCTGCGATGGCACACGCGACTTAGATCAAATCGTAGTAGATCTCGAACAGAAATTTGCAACAACAGATTTAAAAAACGATATTACTAGCTTCCTAGACGTGGCACTTAATAATGGCTGGATCAAACAAGACTAACATCACCCCTCCTCGCTGGTTACTTGCCGAGCTCACCTACAAATGCCCGCTGCAATGCCCGTATTGTTCTAACCCGTTAGATTATGCGAAGCACAGCGAGGAAATCAGTACTGAGGATTGGAAACGAGTACTCTCAGAAGCGCGCAAGATGGGGGCAGTACAACTCGGCTTTTCTGGTGGCGAACCTTTAACACGCCAAGATTTACCCGAGCTGGTCAAACACGCACGCGAATTGGGTTATTATTCCAACCTAATTACCTCTGGCTACGGACTCACTGAAAAAAAAATCATTCAGTTAAAAGAGTCAGGCTTAGATCATATTCAAGTCAGCATACAAGCTAGTACCCAAGACTTGAATGATCATCTGGCTGGCACTACTTCATTTACCCATAAAAAAGAAGTTGCCCACTTAGTCAAAAAACATGGCTACCCAATGGTTTTATGCGTAGTGATCCACCGTGAAAATATTCATCAAATGTCAGATATTTTGGCCATGGCAGAAGAGCTAGGCGCAGATTACTTAGAGCTTGCCAATACCCAATATTATGGCTGGGCGCATAAAAATCGTGACCTATTATTACCCACCAAAGAGCAATTTGAAGAAGCAGAAGCGATAGCACAAGCCTTCAAAGAGAAAGTGGCAGGTAAAATGAAGATTTATTATGTAGTGCCTGACTTTTACGAAGACCGCCCTAAAGCGTGCATGAATGGCTGGGGAACGACTTTTTTGACCATTGCCCCTGATGGCGTTGCCCTGCCCTGCCACTCAGCGCGAGAACTACCTGGTTTAGATTGTCCTAATGTAAATGATGCCAGTATTACAGATATTTGGCATGATTCTAAAGCATTCAACTTCTTCCGAAATAACGACTGGATGCAAGAACCCTGCAAAAGCTGCGATGAAAAAGACAAGGACTTTGGTGGCTGTCGTTGCCAAGCCTATTTATTAACAGGCGATATGTATAAAACTGACCCTGTTTGCAGCAAATCACCTGACAAACACCTTATTCAGGAAGCCATAGATTCAGCAAGAAAAAGCTCATTAACAGCTGATGAAAAGCCACTTATTTTTCGTAATAGTAAAAATTCTGCACGCTTTTAATATATAATTTTGAGAAGTGATTACAATGAGCTTGGCTCCATAATATGGCTTGCCAAGCCCTTACCTTTCTATAACCCAAGATTAAATCATCTCGCCAAGAAAAACCATTCTTACAAAAAGTTAGGAACGTGCCAAAATATATTATTAGAAATTAAAGCTATAATATAATTTCATTGACTCAACGAACTCACCTTATCTAGAGTAGCCCATGCAAAATATAATCACACCACCCCGTAAACATAAGTTTATTGCAAAATTAAATTATCTAGTCATTGCGACTAGCTTGCTTACGTTCAGTCATTCTATAACAGCAGCAACTTATGACGCCTTTGATTCGCAACAAAATAGTAGCAACACCCAAGATGAATTCTTCTCATTAGATTTAGATAAAAAAAACCTGTCTTTAGAAAAGAATACGAACAATCAAGCAAAGCTAAACGAGTACAAACAACAATATCAGGATATTTTACAACACATAAAGCAAAAACAGTATACTCAGGCTGATGTCAAAATTACGAAGACCCTAAAAGAGAACCCTGAAGTAGCAGAATTTTATAATTTAAAAGCACTACTTGCTGCACAACAAAAAGATTACAATACTGCAAAACAAAGCTTCAATAAAGCACTTAAGCTCAAACCAAATAATCAACGCTCACTACTTGGTTTGGCGATGCTGGCTATCGAAGAGCAGCAGCTAAATGAAGCAGAAACACTCGCCAATAAAATTATTGCTCTTAACAAAAAAGCGACTCCAGCTTATTTAATTATTGCCAATATTGCAGGCAAACAAAATAATCAAGCAAAGGTCGAAAGCACCCTTAAGTTAGCTTATCATAACGTAGCAGGTAATATTAATAGTGAAGTGAGTATTGCTGCAAACCTAGGCAAACTATACATCATACAAAAAGAGCCACAAAAATTTCTGGATTTAGCGCAAGACCTTAACCGACAGCACCCTAATAACAGCAGAGTACTCGCATTACTTGCAAGTGCACAAATCTCAAATAATCATGCAGAAGCAGCCACCAATACGTTACAAAGGCTCGTTAAGAAAGAAAAAAATGATGCCGTTCATCGCGTTCAACTCGCTAAATTATTATTAAATAAACCTGGCAATGAAACCCAAATTATCAAGCTACTCGATGAAGCGTCCGCTATAGCACCGAATAACCCACGTCTCATGCTACAAAAAGCTGCTTTTTTAATTGCACTTAAACATTATGATGCTGCCTTTAAAATAGCCCTTAAATTAGATCAATTAACTCCTAAATCAGGAGTAGGTCAGGTATTACAAGGCGATATATATTTAGCACAAAAAAAACTAGACCTTGCACTGGGTGCCTACCAGCAAGCGTACAGCATCAAGAAAAACAACCAAGTTCTCAATAAAATAGTTGATATCATGATCGTGCAGAAAAACTCTGCAACAGCCATTGATTTTCTAAAAAAAGAGCTAAACAACAATATAGCAGCCGAATTTAAACTTGCAGCAGTCTACCTACAACACAAAAATTTCCCTGCCGCCGAAAAACACTATTTGAACATATTACAAACAGCACCCAATAATCCTTTAATCTTAAATAACCTGGCATGGATTTATTTTCAACGCAATAACCCTAAAGCCGAAGCAACTGCCAAGAAAGCCTATACCTTAGCACCAAAATCAGCAGCCATTATAGACACTTATGGCACAATATTAGTTGGCAACAACCGCCTTGAACAAGGCATTTCCTTACTTAAACAAGCCATTAGCCTTGCGCCAAATGCTCCTGATATTCAATATCACCTAGCTGATGGTTATGCAAAAAATGGCAATACGCAACAAGCCATCAAAGTACTTAAAACAATCGTTAACCTAGATACGAACTATAGTGAAAAAGCTGCCGCAACTGCTCTATTAAATCAACTCCAAGGCAATTAAGCGATTGCTGACAGATATACTTCGCGCAACACAACTGCGCAAAGTATATAATACCAATCTCAGTAAATAATTATCCTCATTCCCGAAGTCTTTTTATCGGGAATCCTTTCGCAGAGCAGATGCCTGCTAAAAGCATGCAGGAATGACGGCATTTAAATTACATAGTTTCCACGCCTGATGCTTTAGCCACTAAGACTACATCTGCAGGTCTTAACCCAAAAATACCAACAGTCACCACGCCCGCAAGATTATTAACTAATCTTTCTAATGCCAAAGGCTCCATAATTTCCATATTATGTACATCAATGATTTCACAGCCATTATCAGTAAGGTAATTTTCACGCCAAATAGGCTGACCACCTAATTTAACAATTTCACGTGCAACATAGCTACGTGCCATAGGAATCACTTCGACAGGTAATGGAAAGTCACCTAAAACTTTAACCACTTTACTTTCGTCAACAATACAAACAAACTTTTTGCTCGCGCCTGCAATAATTTTTTCGCGTGTTAAAGCTCCGCCGCCGCCTTTAATAAGCTGTTTTAGCGAGTTAACCTCATCCGCTCCATCTACATAGACATCCAAGTTGCCAGACTCGCCTAACTCCATCACAGGAATACCGATTTTTTTCAGTCTTTCAGTCGTTGCAATAGAACTAGAAACAGCACCTTTAATATCATTTGTTAGGTTAAAATCTGCCAAACAATCAATAAAATGATTAACGGTAGACCCTGTGCCCACACCTAAAATAGATACATTTTTAATATACGGTAAAGCCGCTTCTGCAGCTAGACGCTTGCTTTCATCTTGTGTCATGAGTATTTTCCTATCAATTTGCTGTACTACTCAGTTTATTGCCAGAATAGGCTTATGCGTTTGCTAATTCTACGCGCATTTCATCAATGACTTTTTTGTAGTCAGGTTGATTAAAAATAGCAGAACCAGCAACAAACATATCCGCTCCAGCTGCTTTAATTTCACGAATATTACTTACCTTAACACCACCATCAATTTCTAAACGGATATCAAAACCACTATCATCAATACGTTTTTTTGCTTCACGCAATTTATCTAGTGTTGCAGGAATAAATGATTGCCCACCAAAACCAGGATTAACAGACATCAATAAAATAATATCTACTTTATCCATCACGTAATCAAGGTAATGTAATGGCGTACCTGGGTTAAATACCAAGCCTGACTTACAACCTAGGTCACGAATCATTTGCAGAGTTCTATCAATATGCACTGATGCTTCAGGGTGAAAAGTAATCATGCTCGCCCCTGCTTTTGCAAAATCAGGGATGATGCGGTCAACAGGCTCAACCATTAAATGCACATCAATAGGAGCCGTTACGCCATGTTTTCTAAGCGCTTCACAGACTAATGGACCAATGGTCAAGTTAGGTACAAAGTGATTATCCATTACATCAAAATGAACAACATCAGCGCCTGCCGCTAAAACATTATCTACTTCCTCGCCTAATTTAGCGAAATCAGCAGCAAGAATAGAAGGTGCAATCCAGTTTTCAGTCATGTCATTAGTCCTCTTTAATTAAAAAAATTCATACAGTAAATAACTACTATATAGTGTACTTTTGTAGCTTTAAAAATTTTAAATCTTTACTTTTCTTGACTCAAAGCTTTTACCAATTTTTTTGCTGGCATATAGCCTGGAAATACAGTCCCTTTAGGAGTAATCATCATTGGCGTACCACGCACATCCAATTCACCACCTAGTGCCATATGTTTATCAACAGGGTTACTACAAGATTTACTGGGTGGTGGGTTATTGCTTGATTTAGCCGCTGTTAATGCAGCATTACGATCATCAGCACACCAAACAGAAACGGCTTTTTTATAGGCATCTGAGCCTTTACCAGCCCGCGGAAAAAATAAGTATTGGATGGTGATACCTTCCGCTAAATATTGATCCATTTCAGAATGTAATTTACGACAGTACCCACAATCTATATCGGTAAAAATATTAATCACATATTTTTGCATGGGTGCTTTGAAGATAATCATTTCAGACTCAGGCACTGCATTAATCAAAGCAGCACGAGCACCTTTTAATTTTTCTTCGGTTAAATCTTTTTTGGCTTCCAGATCAAACATTCGTCCTTGAATAAGGTATTTACCATCCTCAGAAACATAAAATATATTCGCACCAACCATGACTTCATATAAGCCTTTGACCTCTGAAGGCTGAATATCCGCCACTGTTAATGAAGGCATTCTTTCCGCTAAAATCTCTTTTAACTTCTCTTTATTTGCCTGTGCTGCTGGTGCCAGCAACAAACCACCTATCAATAAAGCAGATAAACTGCGTTTAATTTTTTTCATTACTATTCCTTAGAATTTAATATAAATTAAGATTGAAGCACCCTATATTCTTTACGCAATAACAGTACGACTGAAAGCAACAATTAATCTTTATTGGAACAAACGCCCTATATCCAGAGTGACAGCTAGAATCATTAACGCAAGTAAAGCTGTCATTCCAATTTGTTGAAATATTATTTGAATGTTTTCAGCAACAGGGCTGCCCTTAATAGCTTCAATCGCAAACATCAGCAAATGTCCACCATCCAACACAGGAATAGGTAATAAATTCAAAATTCCTAAACTGATACTTACAATTGCCAAAAACTTAAGAAATGAAACTAAGCCCATTTCTGCAGACTTACCGGCATATTGAGCAATACTAATAGGGCCACTTAAATTATCTACCGAGGCTTTACCAACAAACATATAGCCCATCATTTTCAAAGTTGCACCTGAGTAATACCAAGTTCGCTCTATAGCAGCCGTTAGTGCCTCTAATGGGGATAACGAATATTCAATCATCAGCATTTCACGCAAGCCTTTAGGGACTTGCACACCAACACCAATCTTACCTATCACTTTTTCATGTTCGATCACACCTGCTGGTGTTAACGCAAGTAACAAAGTCGCATCATTACGTTCTATCAATACTGACATAGTTTGATCGGCACGTGTCTGTACATACTTAACCCATGCTAACCAATCTTTAAATTTCGTATCATCTGCACTTAAAATCAAATCTCCCGCTTGTAGGCCCGCTTGCTCAGCGACACTACCTGCTATCACCTTACCTATGACAGGTGGAATGGCGGGCTGCCAAGCTCTTAAGCCTAACTCTTTAATGAGCCGCTCTGGATCTTGACTAATCTCTAGGGGAATGACTAAGGTGTGGGTAATAATCGTATCATCTTGAGTTTTAACGTGTATCGGCAGGCCGTCTTCAGCATCCATAGCAGAAGCCAACAGCGTTTCCATCGTTTCACGCCAAGTTCGAGTATCAATATCATTGACCGCAACAATCTCTTCACCTTCCACAAACCCAGCTTGAGCAGCTAAGGTATTAGGTGCCACAACGCCAACAATTGGGCGCATTCCCGTTTCACCCATCATAAACACCACCCAATACAAGAGCACGGCTAAGATTAAGTTAAAAATAGGCCCTGCGGCAACAATAGCTGTTCTTGCCCATAGTGGCTTCCGATTAAATGCATAAGGCAAATCCACACTTGCGACTTCTCCCTCACGCTCATCCAGCATTTTGACATAGCCACCGAGAGGAATGGCTGACAATACATACTCGGTCGAATGGCTATCTTTCTGTGATTTCCAGATGACCTTACCAAAACCGATAGAAAAACGTAGGACTTTTACCCCTGTTTTTCTGGCAACCCAGAAGTGACCGAACTCATGAATGGCTACCAGTAAGCCAATAGCAACGATAAAATAAAATACGGTCTGTAAAATTTCCATTACGCCTCTAACGTTTTGATAATTTGCTCAGCTTGCTCACGCGCCTGTTGATCAGCCTCAAGAATAAGCTCTAATGTTTCAGCTGGCGTTGCACTAAATTTAGCCATACTTTGTTCAATAACAACTGGAATATCCGTAAAGCGTATTTGCTCATTCAAAAAGGACTCAACAGCAATTTCGTTAGCTGCATTTAAAACTGTCGGCATAACCCCACCAGCACTAATCGCTTCCATAGCAAGGCGCAAACAAGGAAATCGATGCAAGTCTGCAGGCTCAAAATCCATATGCTGCACAGCAAAAATATCTAAAGGCGCAACCCCAGAATCAAAACGCTCTGGCCAAGCCATCGCATGTGCAATCGGGATACGCATATCCGGATTCCCCATTTGAGCCAAGACAGTACCATCAATATAATCCACCATAGAGTGAATAATGCTTTGCGGATGAATGACCACTTGAATTTGTTCAGGCTGCATATTAAATAACAGGCAAGCCTCAATTAATTCCAAGCCTTTATTCATCATAGTTGCCGAATCAACAGAAATTTTTCTGCCCATACTCCATTTTGGGTGCGCAACCGCTTGATCCGGTGTGACAGCCGCTAACTCTTCAAGAGGTGTCACTCTAAATGGGCCACCTGAAGCAGTTAATAAAATACGTCTTGCAGTAGGAGCATCATGTCCAGCTATATAATTGGCAGGCATACATTGAAAAATGGCATTATGCTCACTATCAATGGGTAATAATACTGCACCTGAATCTTTTACTGCTTGCATGAAAATATCGCCCGACATAACCAGCGATTCTTTATTTGCCAATAAAACTGTTTTACCAGCTTGCGCAGCTGCCAATGCTGATAATAATCCTGCGGCACCAACAATGGCAGCCATCACCGAATCAACACTATCTAGCGTAGCGACTTCTACCAAAGCCTCTGCACCAATTAAAACCTGCATATCTGCAAGCTCAGACTCCGCTACTTTAGCCTTAAATTCAGCACCTTTTTCTGCATTTACCACCACTGCATAGCGTGGCTTAAATTCAAGACACTGCGCATATAAGGTATCAATATTGGTATTTGCCGTTAAGGCGACTACCTGATATTGATCTGCATGGCGTTTAACAACATCTAAAGTACTAACACCTATAGAGCCTGTTGCTCCTAATATACATATACCCTTCATGAATACATCCACCGTATAAACCAAACACCTGCATAAAACACAGGAATTGCTGCAATCATGCTATCCAAACGATCTAACAAGCCGCCGTGCCCTGGTAAAATCGTACCACTATCTTTCACGCCACGAATACGCTTGGCAGCACTAAAAAACAAATCTCCATAAATGGAAACCATTACTGTAATAATTGATAACAAAATAAAATCAATAATACTTAAAAAGGAAAAACCAAAATATAAAGTAAAACATAAGCCCATAACCACTGCCGCAGCTATAGCACCATACATACCTTCTACAGTTTTCCCAGGGCTAATTTCAATCGCTAATTTAGTAATACCAAATTTTTTGCCCGAAAAATATGCGCCAATATCAGCCGCCCAAATCAACAAAAATAAGTATAAAGTCATCGCAGGTTCTTCAAGAACGAGCAAGCGCGACAAAAATAGCCATGCTGAAACCAGTACAAAGCCGCCAATCAAAAGCTTTTTTGTCATACTCAACTGTATCTCTAATAATTCAGCCCCACCTTTGCGAATACGCAACATCACCCAGACCCAAAATAAAACGATGGGTATCATTAATAATTCAATCCAGCCCGAATAATTTCTGATTTCCGGCCAGTTGGTTAATTGTGCCAACATTTCTAATAACTGCGTCCAAAAATGCAGTAAAAACATAGGGATAAGCATAACAAACAAAAACAACACTTTCACTAATACAGATTTTACCTCAGCTAAATTAGCCCACTCCCAAGCCGCAATTAATAAAATAACAGCCCAAAGTAATGAAAAATAAGCATGTGGCAATTGAAAGATAGCCAACACCACCAAAGGTGCCAAAATTGAAGCTGTGATAACGCGTTGTAGTAACATATTTTTATTATTAGGAGGGTTATTTTAAAAGTAGTACGATGCCCAGTGACTTAATTAGCTTGCTGGTGGCATATTTTGAACTTGTTCGCTAGTACGCCCAAAACGGCGCTCTCTCGTTAAAAAATCATCTATTGCTTCCTGCATGGCTTGCGCATTAAAATCAGGCCAAAGCTTTTCAGTAAAATGAAATTCTGCATAAGCAAGTTGCCACAGAAGAAAATTACTGATGCGTTTTTCACCACCCGTCCTGATAAATAAATCAGGGTCAGGCAAATCAGGAATAGACAGCTCTCTGGCAATCATTGCTTCATTGATGTCTTCAGGAGATACACGCCCCTCTTTCACTTCTTTAGCAATTGACTGCATTGCTAAAGCCATATCTCTATGACCACCATAATTAGCAGCAACCACCAAAGTCAAACCAGTATTGCTTTCTGTCTGCCGCTCACTGTCAGCCATTTTCTGTTGTAACTTATCAGAAAATTCACCACGCTCGCCAATAAAACGTAACCGAATGTTATTTTTATCAAGGCGGTTGACTTCCTTTTGCATGGTTCCCATAAATAAGCTCATTAACTTAGAAACCTCTTCCTTAGGTCGTCGCCAGTTCTCACTACTAAAAGCAAATAAAGTTAATACCTGTATGTCTTGCTCAGCACAAAACTCTACAACACGTTTAACAGCTTTCACGCCAGCAGGGTGTCCCATAACTCGTGGCAAATGACGTTGTTGCGCCCAACGACCATTACCATCCATGATAATAGCGATGTGTTTAGGATAATGAGGCTTATCCGTTGCGCCTTGTTCAGATTGCATAATGCTATGCCTTATATAGACAGTAAATCAGCCTCTTTTTCTTCTAAAAGCTTTTCTACTTGTTTGATGTGTTGGTCTGTAATTTTTTGCACTTTTTCTTCGCCTGCATGCGCCTCATCTTTAGAAACCATTTTTTCTTTTAAGGCTTCTTTGATTTCTGAGTTAGCATCCCGACGAATATTACGGATAGCAATACGCCCGTTTTCCGCCTCAGCTTTAACGATTTTAACCAAATCACGGCGGCGCTCTTCCGTTAACATAGGCAATGGTACACGAATGATATTACCATTAGTTACTGGATTTAAACCTAAATCAGAAGACATAATTGCCTTTTCAATGGCTTGCATCATATTCTTTTCCCAAGGCGTAACTGCCAAAGTACGGGAATCATCAACAGCTACATTCGCAACCTGTGACAAAGGCGTATCAGCACCATAATAAGAAACAACCACTTGATCTAATAAACTAGGGTGAGCTCGACCCGTTCTTATTTTTGTAAAGCCTTTCTTAAGAGCTTCAATACTCTTTTCCATCCGGCCAGATGCATCTTGTTGAATATCGTTAATCATTATTTTTTTCCTCGCTCTATCAGAGAGCCTATATCTTCACCTTGCATTAAACGCATCACTGCGCCTGGCTCAAAAATATTCATGACCCGCATAGGCATATCATTATCTCGACAAAGCACTAACGCAGTGGTATCCATCACATTTAAGCGCTGATCAAGTGCTTCATCATAAGTTAGTTTTGCATAAAACTTAGCATCAGCAACCTTCTCAGGATCAGCTGAATAAACACCTTTTACCTTAGTTGCCTTAATCATAAGCTCTGCATCTATTTCAATAGCACGTAAACTGGCAGCAGAATCCGTAGTAAAAAAAGGATTACCTGTCCCTGCTGCAAAAATAACCACCCGCCCTTTCTCTAAATGTCGAACGGCACGCCGTCTAATATAATCTTCACAAACCTCATTAATTTGCAAAGCACTCATCACCCTAACAGGCTGGCCTAAGAACTCCAATGAATCCTGCATAGCCAAAGCATTAATGACTGTAGCCAACATCCCCATTTGATCGCCAGTCACCCGGTTTAAGCCTTCAGCTGCTTGCTCTGCACCCCGTAATATATTACCGCCACCTATGACTAAACCAACTTGAATGCCTGCATCACATAATTCTTTTACTTCAGCCGCTAAACGCTTAACGATTTCAGGGTCAATACTGCCCCCATTTTCGCTCATTAGCGCTTCACCACTTAATTTGAGCATAATTCTTTGGCAAATAAGTTTAGTCATAAATCCTATCTCTCTAAAGTTAATGATAAAAATGTCACTATCTTGATAAACCAGCCCGCATCCAATTTAAGACACTTAAGGAATCTGGAAATAAATAATCGTCCGATATTGGGTAGGATTTTTGTTTGTCTTTGGTGGTGTCGTAACGGGCGCGTAGCAAGCTACGTAACTGTTACGACACCGCTAAAGACGGACAAAAAGATCAACAAGATTGGATGATTATTTTTTTCCAGCTCCCTAAGTTCATCATCATAGTATCCGCAAAGTCGCAATAAATACCTGTATTGGTATTCACACAACACCCACACACCAAATACCTCCATGACTCATACCTGTGACTTAGGCACGAGATTTTTATAAAGTTCTCAGCATGCAATACATACTGAAAACTTCATCAAGTAAAGCTTAAGCCGCGTTAATTTGCGCCATCACTTCTGCTGCAAAATCACCTTCTTCTTTCTCAATACCTTCACCTACTTCTAGGCGAATAAAACCAAGCACTTTATTATCTTGACCAGCAACTAATTTACCAACTGTTACTTTGTCATCTTTAACAAATCCTTGACCTTCCAAAGTAATCTCAGCTAGGAATTTTCTGATACGGCCGCCAATCATTTTTTCAATGATCTCTGCAGGCTTGCCACTTTCTTCTGCTTGCGCAACAAAAATTGCTTTTTCTTTCTCAACTAACTTAGGATCAACATCTGCTTCAGACACACAAGCAGGGTTACTTGCTGCAATATGCATAGCAACATCTTTTGCTAATACAGCATCTGCTTTAGCCAAATCAACTAATACGCCAATTTTTTCACCGTGCAAATAAAAACCAGTGCCACCGTCAGTTGCAACACGCTGAAAGCGTCTTAAGGTAATATTCTCACCCAGCTTAGAAATCAAACCACGACGTGTTTCATCAATCGTTTTGCCATCAGCCAATTTTAACTCATACGCTGCTTCAACAGTGCTAACATCTGCAGCCAAAACTGCAGCAGCAACACCATTTGCAAAATCTTTAAAGGTATCACCTTTTGCAACAAAGTCAGTTTCACAGTTAATATCAATAATCACTGCATTTTTAGTATCTGCACTTTGCGCGACAGCAATACGACCTTCAGCCGCAATACGACCTGATTTTTTATCCGCTTTTGCCAAACCTGCTTTACGCATGTTCTCAATCGCCAACTCCATATCACCATCAGCCGCAGCTAATGCTTTTTTACATTCCATCATGCCAGAACCCGTTCTTCCACGTAGCTCTTTAACCATTGCAGCAGAAATACTCATGCTATTAATACCTTTCTTTCTTTAATTCTATAAAAACGCCCCCAGATGGAGGCGTCCAAAAACATCATACAACTACAGCGAGTTGTAAATGCTATTTATCCAGCAAAGCTAGAACCTATTCAGCGCTAGGTGTTTCTTCTACAAACTCATCAGATTTTGCAGAAATATCTAAGCGCGCTGCTTTTGCTTCTAAAATTGCAGTGGCAGCTGTTTCAGCATAGAGAGTCACTGCACGAATTGAATCATCATTACCAGGAATAATGTAATCAACATCTTTAGGAGAGTTATTCGTATCAACGATACCAACAACAGGGATTCCTAATTTTTTCGCTTCACTTAATGCATTTTTTTCATAACCAACATCCAGTACAAAAATGACATCAGGAATACCACGCATATCTTTAATGCCACCTAAGCTACGCTCAAGTTTTTCCATTTCGCGTTCCATGCCTAACGCTTCTTTTTTACTAAACTTTTGTACTAACGAACCATCAGCTTTCATTGCTTCTAGCTCTTTCAAACGATTAATTGATTTTTTAATCGTTTTAAAGTTAGTCAACATACCACCTAACCAACGGTGATTTACATACGGCATACCACAGCGAGCAGCTTGCTCAGCAACCACTTTACGTGCAGACTTCTTTGTTCCAACAAATAAGACATTGCCTTTATTGGCAGTCATTTGTCCAATATAATTCATTGCATCATTAAACATTGGTAATGTTTTTTCCAAGTTAATGATGTGAATTTTGCTACGTGCACCAAAAATATAAGGTGCCATTTGTGGGTTCCAATAACGAGTTTGATGTCCAAAGTGAACACCAGCTTCTAACATTTGACGCATTGATACTGCGGCCATTCTTTTCTCCAAGATATATAATTTTCGGACTACTCACCCGAAAGGGTTACGCCACCACCTACCCCAGCTGGAAACCAATTTTAATTAAAAAATCGGCACCCTACCAACTGTGACGATAGATGTGAGTTTTGTTAAATGAACTTATCTTTATACCATATTTATATTCCTACAACAATGAAAAATCTGTTAAAATTTAAATATCATTACTTTTTATTCTTGCACTTCAAGCGACTACCTAATCATGTCAATCATTATAAAAAACGCGAGCGAAATCGAAAAAATGCGCATTGCAGGTAAGCTTGCCGCAGAAGTATTAGAATTCATAGAGCCACACATTATTCCTGGCATTACTACCAATGAAATAGATCAGCTCTGCCATGATTATATTGTTGATGTGCAACAAGCCATTCCAGCCCCACTCAATTATCGCGGCTTCCCAAAATCAATTTGCACCTCCATCAATCATACGGTTTGCCATGGAATTCCCAACGACAAAAAAATAAAAAAGGGTGACATTATCAATATTGATATTACCGTGATAAAAAATGATTATCATGGCGATACCAGTAAAATGTTCTACGTTGGCGAAGTCACTCCACACGCCAAGCGCCTATGCACCATTACCCAAGAATGCTTGATGCTAGCAATCGCAGAAGTAAAACCAGGTTGCACCCTTGGCGACATCGGTTATATCATCCAAAAACATGCCGAATCCAACCGCTATTCCGTTGTCCGTGAATTTTGTGGTCACGGTATCGGTAATAAGTTTCATGAAGAGCCGCAAGTTTTACACTACGGCAAACGTGGTGAAGGCACAGCACTAGAAGCGGGTATGATTCTCACTATTGAACCCATGATCAATATTGGCAAGCGCAATATTAAAGTCTTAAAAGACGGCTGGACGGCAGTCACCAAAGATCGCTCACTCTCAGCGCAATGGGAACACACTATCTTAGTGACACCAACAGGCCATGAAGTGCTTACTTTGCGTCAAGAAGAACTCTGAAACCATGAACAATTTAAGCAGCGCGCTACAAATCAAACAGGCAATCAAGAAGCACAACACCTATTTAAAAAGCAACTTCTCACCAGACAAGCCAATTACAAGCTTCCTGCTTGCTAAATCAAACTTTATTGATGAACTACTGCGCGTTCTGTGGAAACAATTCATCAAGCAATCACCAGATAATTTTTCCTTGATCGCAGTAGGAGGCTACGGTCGCCAAGAAATGTTCCCATACTCCGATATCGACATTCTGGTTCTGTTTGATAACAACACGACTGACACCGACAAGCAGCAACTAGAACAATTATGCACCGTCCTTTGGGATACAGGGCTGAAACTAGGCTTAAGCGTGCGTAGTAGTGCAGAATGCATCCAAGCGGCACGTGACGACCAAACCATCATGACCAACTTGCTGGAATCACGCTTCATTACCGGCAACCCTGCAATAGCCTCAGAACTAAACACCTTAATAAAAGACCACCAACTTTGGGCCTCTGAAGATTTTTATATCGCCAAACGTGACGAGCAAAGTCAACGCTACAATAAATTTCACGACACCGCTTATAATTTAGAACCTAATATAAAAGAAAACCCTGGCGGCTTACGTGACATCCAAATTATTGGCTGGATATTCAAATATCATTACAACGCCAACACCTTACGTGAATTAATTTATTACAAGCTGTTACCGCAAGCCGAATATGATGAACTCTTTGCAGCTCAGGAACTATTGTGGAAAATTCGCTTTGCCTTACACTTACAAGCCAATCGCTGTGAGGATAGGCTTCTTTTTGACTACCAACGTGACTTAGCCGCCTGCTTTGGCTTTACCGAACGCCAAAATAACGCCGATATTGAGCAGTTCATGCAGCATTACTTCCGCACAGTAATGCAACTGGAAAGGCTTAATGAAACCTTATTACAATCATTTGACGAACACTGCCTACCACACCCCGAAAAAACATACAGGGTACAAGTCATTAATGATAAATTTGATAGTATTGCTGACTATATTGCCGCCAAAAGCGTCAATATTTTCCAAACGCACCCACGCGCAATTTTAGAGATTTTCTTATTACTACAAAAAACCCCCTCACTAAAAGGTATTAGATCCACCACCATTCGCCTAATAAGAAGTAACCTAGATCAAATCAATGACGACTTTCGTCAAGACCCACTTGCACGGCAACTGTTTATAGAAATATTACGCCAACCCCGCACCATCAATCGTGCTTTACGCCTAATGAACCGCTATGGCGTATTAGCTGCCTACCTGCCCAGTTTTGGCAATATTGTTGCCCGGATGCAATATGATTTATTTCATATTTACACTGTAGATGAGCATACTTTATTCGTTATTCGCAACTTACGCCGCTTTGCCTTAGTCAAGCACAATAAAGAACTACCCTTTTGTAATGATATTTTTCTGCTGATATCCAAACCTTATATCTTATATATTGCTGGCCTATTCCATGATATTGCCAAAGGTAAACAGGGCAGCCATTCAGAACTAGGCGCCGTCATTGTGCAACAGTTTTGTGTAGACCACAAAATATCAAAGCACAATACCAAGCTAATTACTTGGCTGGTCAGAAACCATTTAATCATGTCCTCAACGGCACAGCACAAAGACATTAGCGACCCGGATGTTATCCACGAATTTGCCGCACAAGTGGGTAACACAGAATACCTTAACTATCTCTATTTACTCACTGTTGCAGATATTCGCGCCACCAACCCCAAGCTATGGACATCATGGAAAGACTCGCTACTGAAAGAGCTCTATATTTCAACACTTAATGCCTTAAGGCGCGGCTTGGAAAACCCGATAAAACAGCAGGACACTATCAAGCAAACACGGGATGAAGCGCAGCAAGAGCTATTACGCAAAGGATTATCCAGCACCAGCATAGCAACAGCATGGCAACACATCTGTCCCGATTATTTTCTCAGCTATTACCCTGATGAAATTATCTGGCACACAATTGCCATTCATTCCGCTACCGATAAAAGCCTGCCTCTGATATTACTACGTCCGCAAAATCAGCGAGGAAGTGCCGAAATTTTTATCTATGCGCACCACAAACGCGAAGACTTCATCTTTTCACGCACCACCTCTGCACTTGATAACCTTGGCCTCACTATTTTAGATGCCAGAATCATCACCGCCAAAGACCAATACACACTGAACAGCTTTCAAGTACTAGAGCAATCAGGCAGCCCCATTAGCGACTTAGGCAGAGAAGTACATATTTGCGCTATCGTCAAACAACACCTAAGTGAAACGCACACTCCCCCACAAAAAAACCTACACCACCAATCGCGACAAGCCATACATTTCCCAATCCGCACTAAAGCCTATTTCCACACCGATCCACAGGGACGCTACAGCATTCTTGAACTGGTCACTACCGACCACCCTGGCTTACTAGCCAAAATGGGCAAAATTTTTAGAGAACACCACTTTAATATCATTAGTGCCAAAATCAGCACTATCGGTAGTCGTGCAGAAGACATGTTCTTCCTCACTACACAGGACAAGCAACTGATCAATGCAGAACAACAACAAAATTTTATTACCCAACTAACACAAACTTTGGAAGACACTGAACACTGAGAATTTTATACGATGACTTTAAACCAAACAATACGCTTTAAACTCAATTTATCAGCCGATCAATATCTAAAAGTCTATCAAGGATTGGC
>CAZXJK010000027.1:0-17539 GCA_964640895.1 uncultured Methylomonas sp. | reverse complement strand
GATAAAACTATGGGGTGTAGGTCTTTAACCTGCTTTCACGCATCAAAGCAGACTAAAGACTGGCACCCCAACTGCCGTTCAAGGGGTCAGTAAACTTGAAAAATAATATATTGATATAAGTTATATCGTATTTTTTTAATAACTTCCCTGTGGATAACTCTGTTTGTTGATCGATAAGAAAGATGTTGTTTAGCTGTATGCAAAATTTAAGGGTCATTTTGCATACAGTTAGACTACATTAAAACCAAAACTTTATCACAAAGTTACTAACAGGATAAGTTGTTGATTTTATATAATAAAAAATAACTTATACACAGAGTTATACATTGCTAATAGTAATAATAAGTTTATATAAAGATATATCTTATATTATTATATGTCAGTGCTAAATTGCAGTTAAAAGCTATTTTTACACATTAATTTAGCGACCTGAAAAACCAAGCAGTTTTTTCTTAATAATCATTTCCACAATGGACTCAGGTACTTTGCTTTCCCAGTCACCACGTCCTTTGATAATGTCTTCATGCACTTGCACTGGATTAATATCTAACAAACTTTCATCGACATTTTCCAGACCCACTAAATAACCATTATCTTGTAAATGTTTATAAAGGTGCTGTAACTTTTTAGGTGGTTGAAAATTATCAACGGTAATTAACTCTTCTTTTTCTGCATCTTTAAAAGGATAGATATATAAACGGGTATTATCAGGAAATAATTTGGCAAAAGCTTCTAAGATGCCGCCTTCTAATCCTGTGTAATATTCTTCAGTAAAAATAAGATTTAAGTTAGAAATCCCCAGAATCATGCCAATTTGTAATTTAGTATAACGGCGGAAATATGCACGTAAACGGAAGTAACGTAGGTAGTTAGAAATCATCACCGTATAACCTTGAGTATTTAACATATCCACACGTGCTAAAAAATCGGCATCATTGATCTCATCACCAACGGTTAAACTCGCCATGGTAATTTCAGCTAAGACTAAAGTTTTGTCAGCGTCAATATGATCAATTTTATTGAAATGTAGTTGTCCACATTTAGTCATATCCAGCTGAACTTTTGTTAACGGGGTAAAAGTACCACGGATCACTAGAATATTCTTTTTATATAATAATTCACTCGGGACTTGCACTTCGCCTTGTGGGCTGAACATAATGGCATGCGTTAAATTTTTATGCACCAAGTGTAAATTCATTAGTCTATTTTCAGTTTCCTCAAAATAAGGGCCTGAAAAATCAATCATATCAATTTCGATACGGCAGACTTCCAAGTCATCGACTAATGATTCAACAATTTTTTTCGGGTGAGTAAAGTCATTAAAGGCAGAATGAATTAAATTTACTCCGACGACACCGAGTGCTTCTTGTTGTGCGCTTCCATCATTGTCGAGCATACGCACATGTAAAATGATATTACTAGGCGCTGCCCCTGGGTATAACTGTAAGCGTACACCTAACCAACCATGACATTCATTTTTCTGTAGATAACTTTTAGCGGTGACCGTGGCTGCATAAGAAAAGAAAGTGGTATTTTTGGGGCGAGTAGGGGTGAGTAAATCAGTGACCGCTGTATATTCTTTCTCCAGCATTTTCAATAAACGACTACGGCTGACATAACGCTTAGTTTCTTCTGCGCCGTAAATGTCATCACTGACTTGCATATCATAAGCTGACATGGTTTTAGCTATGGTTCCAGCCGCGCCACCTGCACGAAAAAAGTTTCTAGCCACTTCTTGACCAGCACCAATTTCAACTATCGTTCCGTATTTACAATTATCTAAGTTTATTTCTAACGCTTTGTGTAATGTGTTGTGCTTTTTTTCACGTTCAGCCATTTATAAGTCCTTATAGAAGTTGGTGTTGTTTAGTGTTAATGATAAAGCATAGTGTTTATTAGTAATAATATAAAGATATATTTATATATACTTATTATTACTATTAGTGCTTTAAAAAGCTGTGGATAAGTTTGTTTTTAAAATAAAAATCATGTTGTTAGCTTGTTGGAAAGATTGTGGCAAAATTTAGATATTTTTGTTGTTAAGATGTACACAAAATAGCCATTAAATTTTACGTACAGTTTTAGAACAAGCTTGTTATGAGCTAATGAACAGAGTTATCCACAGGCGAGGGGGGATTTAAAAAGGTTTTAGCTGACCAATAATTTTTTAAAAATATAAATTGCTGCCATGAAATTTATTTTTTATACAACTCAAAAAAAGTGAATGGGTATTTATTAGCAAATGATTAAAATTTTTAGTATTATTTTCTGCGCTAATTATAATTAAAGTATATATCTTTATATAAACTTATTATTACTATTAGTCATGTATAACTCTGTGGGTAACTGATTTTTTATTAATATAAATCAAGTTGTTATCCTGTTAGTAACTGTGTGTAGAAGTTTGGGTTTTAATGTAGGCAAGCTGTAGTGAAAATCGGAGCTATAATTTACAGACAGATTAGCTACATCTTTGTTTAGGGTTAAGCAACAGAGTTATCCACAATTGGCTAATCGTAGATGAGGGTAGGGTGGTAGGAGGTCGCAACCAGAGGTCCCTCCTACGTTTATGGTGTTATCTATAATAAGGGGAGTAAATACGGTGTGATATGTGCTGCAATAAAAGGTTGTGCTTTGGCATTAGGATGCAAACCATCACGTTGCATATATTTTTTGTTTAATGCGATGTTCTCTAATATAAAAGGCACGGCAGAAATATCATGTTGTGCCGCTAATTTTTGATAGCTGTTATAAAACATATCGGTATAACGTTTGCCATAGTTGCTGGGGATACGCATACTTAAGAGCAAGACTTGTGCACCTGATTTTTTTGCTTTGTGAATAATCGCAGCTAAATTCTGCTGCATGGCTAATAATGACATGCCACGCAAACCATCATTGGCACCTAATTCAACCAACACAATATCTGGCTGATATTTTTTTAAAATACGCGGTAAACGCGCCAACCCGCCCGCAGTGGTATCGCCAGAAATACTCTCATTGTGAATAGTATAGTCAGGGTGACTGGATTGAATTTTTTGTTGCATTAAGGCAACCCAGCCATGCTGTACTTCAATTCCATAGCTAGCACTGATACTATCCCCTAATACAACAATTGATTTTGCCTGAACCTGTGTGGCAAACAACAGCATCATTGCGACTAAACTTAACTTAAACATAATGAACTCCCAAATAGATAAACAATCAGTGATTATTAAAGTAGAAAACCTGAGCAAAACCGTCAGCAGTGCGAATGGCCCGTTAACGATTTTGTCTGCAATAGAGTTTAGTATTAATGCTGCGGAAAGTGTAGCGATTATCGGGGCATCGGGTTCCGGAAAATCGACCTTGCTGAGTTTATTGGCTGGGCTGGATGTAGCGAGTTCGGGGAATATTGAAATATTTGGTCAATCGTTGACTGGTCTTGATGAGGATGGTCGTGCCGCTTTACGTAATCAAATGATTGGTTTTGTGTTTCAATCGTTTCAGTTATTACCGAGCTTAAATGCTTTGGAAAATGTAATGCTACCGTTGGAGTTAATAGGCAATCCACAGGCTAAACAATTGGCTAGTGAGTTATTAGCAAGGGTAGGGCTGGGTGATCGTTTAACCCATACGCCGAATAAATTATCGGGAGGTGAACAGCAGCGAGTGGCTTTAGCACGCGCTTTTGTGACTAAACCGAAGATTTTATTTGCTGATGAACCCACGGGTAATTTAGATAGCGCCACTGGAGCGCATATTATTGATTTATTGTTTGAACTGAATAAAGAAAATCAAACGACCTTGGTATTGGTGACTCATGATCAGCATTTGGCCAGTTGTTGTCAGCGGGTGTTGGAATTACAAGCAGGGCGTTTGCTATGAATCGACTTGTATTAGCCATCCGTTTTTTACGCCGGGATCGACGCTCGGGTGAATTGACCCTATTAATGTTGGCTTTGATTTTGGCGGTGGCTAGTTCTACGGCGATTAGTATTTTTGCAGATCGTATTAATAGAACCATGAAATATCAGGCGGCGGAATTTTTAGCAGCTGATTTGGTGATGAGCAGTTCAGCGAGCATTAGTGCAAATATTGTTGCACAAGCTAATAGTGCGGGTTTAAAACAATCACAGACGACTGAGTTCTCCACAGTCTTAATTGAAAATGATGAATTTTTATTAGTGGGAGTAAAAGCGGTTAGTGCCAACTATCCTTTACGGGGTTATTTAAAAATTCGGCAGGGCAGTTATGCAGAGGAGCAAACTGTGTTTCATGGGCCGCGACCTGGAGAAGCTTGGGTAGAGTCGCGAGTGTTAGCGGCACTAAAAATGCAATTAGGTGATTCAGTGATGGTGGGCGAACAATTGTTATTAGTTAGCCGCATTGTGACTTATGAACCTGATAAGCGTGGCGATTTATATAGTTTATCACCGCGGTTGATGATTAATGCGGTTGATCTGGCAACCACTAAAATATTACAACCTGGTAGTCATGTGCATCACTTTTTTCAATTCGCAGGGTTTGAAGCGGATATTTTAAAATTTAAGCATTGGTTACAGCCGCAGTTGAGCGTGTCGCAAAGAGTGATGGATATTTATGATGACAGTCCACAAATTGGCTCGGCATTACAAAAAGCGGAGAAGTATTTAGGTTTATCCAGTATTGTGGTGATTTTAATTGCGGGGGTGGCTATTGCGATGGCGACGGGGCGATATAGCGAACGTCATTTTAATACTACCGCGATTATGCGTTGTTTGGGTTATAAACAAAGTGCAATATTACAACTATTTTTATGGCAATTTTTATTGATCGGACTTATCGCTAGTAGTATCGGTTGTGGTTTGGGTTGGTTGAGCCAAGAATTTTTATTTCAGTTATTACGTGATTTATTACCGGATACAGTTGCCAGTCCTAGTGGGTTAAGTGTCTTATTTGGTTTGGTGATCGGTGTAGGGGTATTGTTTACTTTTGCATTACCGCCATTATTGCGCTTAAAACAAGTTTCACCCTTACGGGTTTTACGCCGTGATTTAGTGCCATTACCCAGTAGTGCTTGGTTAGTATATGGCTTGGCATTAACTTTGTTGGTGGCCTTGATTAGTCAATATACTCAAGATGCAAAAATGACCTTAACGATTGTAGGTTCAGGGTTGCTGAGTTTAGCTGTACTAGGTGGCTTAATTTATTTACTGTTAGGGGCGAGTCGTTTCTTATTAAGCCGTGTTAATTTAACCTGGCGGTTTGGGTTGCAAGGTTTATCCAAAAATAAGCGTAGTAATACCGTGCAGATTTTGGCTTTTAGTACCACCTTAGTCGCTATCATTTTAAGTTTTACTATTCGTACTGATTTGATCAATGACTGGCAACAACAATTGCCTGCTAAAGCACCGAATCATTTTGCACTGAATGTTTTTGCTGAACAAATGTCAGGTTTGGAATTAGAGTTAAATCAGCACGGGGTACAAGTGAGTGAATTTTATCCTGTGGTGCGTGGCCGGTTGGTAGGCATTAATGGGGTACCTGTACAGCAAATAGTGACTAAAGATTCACAAGGTGAACGAGCTACCCATAGAGATTTAAGTTTGACTTGGACAACTGCGGCACCTAAGGAGAATAAAATTGTTGCAGGTGAATGGAATGCTGATAGAGAACCAGGTTTGGTATCTATTGAGGCAAAATTGGCGAAAAGTTTAAAAGTAGGGCTAGGTGATACTTTAACGTTTACTGTCGGTAGTGAGCAATTTCAAGCGCAAGTGGATAATATTAGAAAAGTGAATTGGGATACCATGAAGCCTAATTTTTATATGATGTTTTCGCCAGGCACTTTAGAGCAGTTTGCGCATACGTATATCACCAGTTTTTATTTACCGGCAGCAAAGAAAGCATTACTGAATCAGCTATTAAAACAGTTTCCGGCAGTCACCATTTTAGATGTTGATTTAATTTTGCAACAAATAAAACGTATTCTGACCCAGTTAACGGCAGCCATTAATTATTTATTATATTTTGCCTTATTGGCTGGTTTTTTGGTGCTGTTTGCTGCGGTACTTACTACTTTGGATGCGCGTATTTATGCTGGGGTATTGATGCGTACTCTGGGCGCAAAACGCAGATTTTTACAAAAAATTCAATGGATCGAGTTTAGTGCCTTAGGGTTTATAGCAGGTGTTTTGGCAGTTTTGATGGCACAAGTGATGATATATGCTTTATATCACTGGGTGTTAAAAATGGATTACAGTGCTAATCTTTATCTGTGTATAAGTTTTCCATTGCTATCAGCACTTTTAATTGGTTTGGCTGGTTTGTGGGGGACTCGCTCGGTGGTTAATCACTCACCCATGCGAGTGTTGCGTGACTTGTAAGGTTTAACAGTTGATAAATGGGCAGAATGGCATTATCTTAAGGATAGGCTAAATATTTTAATGACTTAAATTGACGTAAATAATGAAAACAAAAAACATAGGTTTTATTGGTGGTGGTAATATGGCTAGCAGCTTAATTAGTGGCTTGGTTGCCAGTGGGCATTCGCCACAACAAATATGGGTGGCGGATCCTGATCAAGAAAAACTATCAAGTTTGGCTACCAGCTCACATATCAATACTTCTGCCAGTAATGATGCTTTAATTGCAGAGGTTGATGTGGTGGTTTTAGCGGTTAAACCACAGGCAATTGCTAGCGTTATTAAGGATTCGTTGTCTGCATTTTCGCAAAAAAATGCGTTAGTCGTTTCGATTGCTGCAGGTATCAATCAAACTAGTTTGGCTACTTGGTTGGGAGCGGAGACTGCCATTGTGCGCTGCATGCCGAATACGCTGGCATTGGTACAAACAGGAGCAACGGGTATTCATGCCAATCAAAATGTAAGCGATGAGCAACGTGATTTGGCCGAAAATATTATGCGTTCAGTAGGGATTACCGTTTGGGTTGAAAAGGAAACTGAACTGGATGCAGTCACGGCCGTTTCAGGTAGTGGCCCTGCGTATTTCTTTTTGCTAATGGAAGCGATGGAAAAATCAGCGATAGAGCTGGGCTTGTCAGAACGTACTGCGCAATTGTTAATTGAGCAAACAGCATTAGGTGCTGCACGTATAGCATTAGAATCTACAGAATCACCTGGCGAACTGCGGACACGAGTGACTTCACCAGGGGGAACGACTGAGCAAGCGATTAAAACTTTTGAGCAGGGTGGTTTTACTGAGTTAGTTAAACAAGCACTACAGGCTGCCAATGATCGTTCGGTGACCTTGGCGCAAGAATTGGGAGCAGATTAATGGGATCATCTTATTTAAGTGATCCAGTGATATTTTTACTGGATACGGTATTTTCATTTTATATATTGGCAGTATTATTACGCTTTATTTTACAATGGCTGGGTGGGGATTTTTATAATCCTATCTCTCAATTTTTGGTAAAAATAACTCACCCACCTTTACGGATTATGCGGCGCTATATTCCAGCAGTGGGTAAAATAGATACTTCGTCTATTGTGTTGCTAGTTGCTTTGCAAATGCTTTCTGACGGGGTTACATTGTTATTAACTGGGGTTAGTTTTACTTTTGCGGCACTGGCTTTATTATCATTTAGTCAGCTACTCTCTTTATTAATTAATGTATTTGTATTTGCAGTATTTGCGCGTGCCATTTTAAGTTGGATAAATCCGGGCACTTTTAATGCAGCATCTAATTTATTGTTTGCCATCACTGAGCCTTTGTTAGTGACTTGTCGCCGTATGGTTCCTTATATTGGTGGTATCGATTTATCACCTTTAATTGTACTGTTGGGTTTGCAGCTTGCAAAAATGTTGATTATCCCACCTTTGACACAGTTAATCTCGTTAGTTAGTTAAGAATGAGAACTTTATAAAGCTTTACCTCCATTCTGTAAATAGCAGTATTTAATGTAAAATACTGCTATTCTATTGCCCATATCTTTGTATAGCCTCTGTTGAATTATGGTTTATTCTCGCTCAATTTTATGTCTAGCAGTTATGGCGGGTGTATTTGCTCTGCAAGCACCTGTTCATGCAAAAATGTACCGCTGGACAGATGAAAATGGGAGGATTTTTTATTCCGATAAGGTGCCACCCTCTCAATCAAGGCATGCACGTAATGAGTTAAGTGATAGCGCGCGTGTAACAAAAACAATTAGGGCTGCGAAAACGGTAGAACAAATTGCCTTAGAAGCCAGATTAGATGAATTACGCTTAGAGCAGGAAAAAATTATTGCCAAACAAAAGGCTAATGATAAAGTGTTGCTGAGTACTTTTCGTCATGTGGATGACCTACAGATGACTTTAAATGGAAAATTGCGTGCATTAGATGCGCTGCAACGTGTCTATGAAAGAGCCGTAATGAATTTAAAGGACAATCTTACTGGTGAACATAAAAAAGCAGCCCATGTGGAAAGAAGGGGTTTTCAGGTTCCTAAAAATATCCTCAGTGAAATTGCTAAAATTGAGGGAAAAATTACAGCAACCTATTTAGATATCGATAAATTAGATAAGAAAAGGTCAATAATAGCGACTAAGTTTACAAAAGATATTGAGCGCTTTTCTTTTTTGACGAAAGATGCAGCTAGTGCACAAGCATTAAGTGATGCAACAGCAGAAATGGCAGCTGCCGATGCCTTAGGGTTATTTAATTGCCAAGCACCTGATGTTTGTAGGCAGGCATGGGAAATAGCCAAGCAGTTTGTACAGCAGCACTCAACGACAGCGGTTAATTTTAATACTGAAACATTGATTATGAGTGCTGATCCTGTTATTGATACAGACTTAAGTTTGTCGGTTTCAAAGTTGGTACGCAAAGAAAATAAAGTGAGTATTTTTTTAGATATACGTTGCCATAAATCTACTTTAGGCACGGAAATGTGCCAAAGTAATAAAGTGAAAAAAATACGTAGTTTGTTTAAGCCTTATATAGAAGATAGGCTACGAACTTAAGACGGGACTGTGGAAATTCAATCCCTTATGTAGGAGTGCAATCGCTTTAGCTATTGCTGTTTCGGAAATAGCTAAAGCGATTTCACTCCTGTCGTATGTCCCGTCTTAAGTTGGTAGCCAGAAGATAGTTTACAAAAATAGGTTTAGTGATACAGGCACCATATTACCTTCCGAAATTTCGTGGTTCCTGTCAGTGCCATTCGTTCGCCTACGTAGCAAATGGAAGAGGCGTTGAACGCCTGCCCACTACGTACAAAACTGCTTCATCAAGATACCTCTAATGGTTGGGCGGTTTTCGTAATATAATTCTCGTTTCTAAGTACCACATCTTTTTAATTTTTAGGAAAATAGTTTATGCAGTATTTTAAATTGTCATTTTTAGTTACCGCTATTTGTGTTGTATGCGCCTTTTTATGGTCTGGAGCTTATGGTGTCTTTATCGTACTAATATTAGGAATATTAGAGGTTAGTTTATCGTTTGATAATGCAGTGGTAAATGCCTCTATTTTGAAAAAAATGGATGAAGTTTGGCAGCATTACTTTTTAACATGGGGGATTTTAATTGCAGTGTTTGGGATGCGATTATTATTTCCGATTGTGATCGTTTCAGCTGCAACAGGTTTGAGTTTTATGGGCGTGACTGATATGGCGTTAAATGATATGGCTGCTTATGCGGAGCACTTGACGGCATCCCATATTCAGATTTCCACTTTTGGAGGTATGTTTTTATTGATGTTGTTTTTTTCATTCATGTTTGATCCGGAAAAAGATGTGCATTGGCGTGCTATTGAAGAAAAACTGGCTTCATGGGGGAAGTTAGAATCAATTGAAGTAATTATGGCCTTAAGCATATTATTAGTATTGCAAGGTTTGCTAGCAGAGACTCAGCGTTTAGATGCTTTGATCGCTGGTGTTTTTGGTGTGGTGCTATATGTTTTAGTGGATAGTTTGGCGACTTTATTTGAAGATAAAGAAGTGGGTAAAGCGGCGAGTGATGGTGTTAAAAAAGCAGGGATGATGAGCTTTTTATATCTTGAAGTTTTAGATGCTTCTTTTTCATTTGACGGGGTGATTGGTGCGTTTGCAATTACTCAAGATGTTGTTATTATAATGTTGGGCTTGGCAATTGGTGCCATGTTTGTGCGAAGTTTAACTATTATGTTGGTACATAAAGGCACTCTAGATGAATATATTTTTTTAGAGCATGGCGCACATTATGCGATCGGTATTTTAGCAGTCATTATGTTAGTGAGTACACGAATTCATGTTCCGGAAGTTATTACGGGATTAACTGGGGTGCTATTAATTGCCTATTCGGTGTATTCGTCAATTCAGTATAATAAGGCACTTGGAAACAAATAATTATCCATCCTTTCTGGTCTTTTTATTCGTGATCAGTACAGCAGCAATAGTTACGTAGCTTGCTATTTACCTATTGCTACAGCACTGATGATAAAAAAAATACTGCCCAAATATTGGATACTTATTTATTTACAGGTGCCTAAGTATATTTTGAATTAGTCGTGTTATTAAGGTAGTTTAATTTTGTTTAATTAGGAAAATAAATGGCAATTTCATTACAAAAAGGTCAACGCATTAGTCTGGAAAAAATAGGCGGTGGTGAGTTACAGCAATTATGTGTCGGTGCAAATTGGGGGGCGATAGAGAAAAAAGGCTTACTCGGTGGTAAAAAAATGGTTGCTGTTGATTTGGATCTGTCAGTGGCTTTATTTGATAGTAATAAAAAGTTGGTTGATTTGGTTTATTTTGGGCAACTACAAGCCAAAAAAGGTGGGATTAAACACTCCGGCGATGATACCGAAGGTGATGTCGGTGGTGATGATGGCTTAGATAATGAGGTTGTGCTTATTAATTTGCCAGCTGTTGATACAAATGCTGAGCATATGGTCTTTATTTTAAACTCGTATAAAAACCAAGATTTTAAAGATATTCCTTTTGCTAGTGTACGTATTTATGAAGGTACTCCTGATAGGGTTGATAGTATTGTCGCAACTTATGATGTGGCTAATGATGAGAAGTTTTCAGGTTCAGTAGCCATGATTATGGGTAGAATGTACCGTCATAATGGTACTTGGAAATTTTCAGCTATTGGTGATGGAACCAAGGATAAGAAATTAGAGCAGGTTGTAAAGGCTGTGCAGCAGCAATATTTGTAATTTTTGTAATTTTTGTAATTTTTGAATGATAATGAGGATATAAAGATGGCAGTATCATTAAGTAAAGGCGGTAACGTTAATTTAAGTAAAGAAGCACCTGGTTTAGCTAAAGTTGCATTGGGGTTAGGTTGGGATAACCGAGCAACAGATGGTGCTGAATTTGACCTTGATGCAGTCGCTTTTTTAGTGGGTGCTGATGGTAAAGTGGTTGGAGATAGTGATTTCATTTTTTATAATAACTTGAAATCAGCTTGTGGATCGGTTGAGCATAAAGGAGATAATACAACAGGTGAAGGGGATGGCGATGATGAAGTCGTTGAAATTACATTATCAGGTGTACCTGTTGCGATTCAACGTGTTGTCATTGCGGTAACGATTCATGATGCGGAGGTACGTAAACAAAATTTTGGACAAGTGAGTAATGCGTTTGTACGTGTAGTGAATGCAGGTAATGATAGTGAAATAGCTCGTTATGATTTATCAGAAGATGCCAGTATTGAAACAGCGATGATTTTTGGTGAGTTATATCGTCATAATGGCGATTGGAAATTTAAAGCGGTAGGTCAAGGTTTTGCAGGGGGACTCGGTCCTTTGGCATCAAGTTTTGGCGTAAGCATTTAGGTTTTCTTTGTAGAGAAACAATTACTTCCCGCATGTTTTTTGTGTGGGAGTGACACTTGAGTATGGAGAATAGTCTGCTTACTAAGTATATTTCACTACCGACAGGTGAGTTAACCCTAACAGTAGTAGCGAGTGATTTTGAATTAAATGATTTGACTGAATATGCTGCTAGGCAAAATCCTAAACGTGGTTTTCTTTTTGTCAGTAAATTGCTGGCTAAATATTGGCCGTCTCAGCCCGAGGCAATGTGTAAAATACATACCTATTTAGCGCAAGCTTTAATGGCTCAATTGCAAGGATCTAGTGTTTTTATTGGGATGGCTGAGGCCGCTGCTGGTTTGGGGCAAGGTGTTTATGAAGCGTATTTAAATGAGCCTGTTAATTCAGAACATTTATTTATGCATACTTCACGTTATTTTTTAGACGCTATTCAAGCGTTAGATTTTCAAGAACAACATAGCCATGCTAGGCAGTTTTATTTGTATGTCCCGCATGAGCCTGCTTTAAAAAAAACCTTTCTTAATGCTGATACTTTAGTTCTTATTGATGATGAAATAACGACAGGTACGACTTTTGTTAACTTAATTTCCGCGTATAAAAAAGTAAATCCTCGATTACAGCGTGTGTTAATTGTTAGTATTCTTAATTTTGTGGATCAGCTCCGGCAACAACAGATTCAACAATTAGTCGGTGTGGAGGTTATTTTTATCAGTGCTTTAACTGCACAGATTGATTTTAAGCACCATGAGGACTACCAATATACCGAGGTTCCAAAGGTTGATAGCTTAGTCGAGTGTAAGCGTCAAAATCTTTCATTAACTGCTGGGCGCTTAGGGATTCACGGCAAAATGAGCTGGGATAAAACGGCATTACAGTCATTAATGCAAACTTGGCAGCATGGTCAGAAAATTTTAGTATTGGGGACTGGTGAATTCGTACATTTGGCTTTTTTGATGGCGTATTATTTGGAGCAGCAGGGTTGGGATGTGCGCGTCCAATCAACAGCACGTTCACCATTATTGAAAGGTGAAGCGATTCGAGAAAAGATGGAGTTTATTGATAATTATGCGGATAATATTCCAAATTATTTATATAACGTCAGTGATGGGCAGTATGATCAGGTGGTTATTTGCCACGAAACTCCTTTGTGCGTACCGTTAACTCAGGTTGCACAGCGTTTAAATGCCGAGTTACTTTATTATACCGATGGAAAAATTTCTGTTTCTTGATTTAGATGATACCGTGTTTCAGACTGCTAGAAAATGTACGAGTCTTGAGCATGCAGTGCCTGCTAGTTATAACCTTGCAGGCACACCGAGTTCGTATTTTTTGCCAAAGCAACGTCGATTGTTACAAGGGCTAAGTGAGCAATGGCGAATTATTCCCACCACGGCTAGAACTCAGGCTTCCTATGCAAGAGTTGAGTTAGGTGTAGCATGTACTGAGGGTGCCATTTTAAATCACGGTGCGACTATTTTAGGTGCTGATGGTCAGGAAGATGAGCAGTGGCGTATCAAGATAGAAGTGCCCCTAAAAGCATTATCTTCCTTATTAGTACAAATAAAAGAATCCATTGCACGATATGCGCAAGCCCATGGAATAGAAGTCTTAGTGCGCATAACCACTGAATCTGATTTAGATTATTATGTTGAAGTGCGGCATAAGCAGGCTAATAATGCCGAATTACAGAGTTTATTAAAGCAGTATATTCAGCCTTTATTAGCTGATTATGTTGATTTTAAGGTGTATTTAAATAGTAATTCTTTAACGATTTTACCTTGTTGTGTCAATAAGGCGCATGCGGTTGCTTATTACATTAAAACGCTAGAGCAACAGTATGGTGAAATCTTAACTATGGGGATGGGAGATAGCTTGAGCGATGCGCCATTTATGGCTTTATGTGATTATGTTATGACCCCTAAAGATACGCAATTACATGAGCAATTATTAGCATGACCGAGTCTATTTTTACAGGAAGTTATGCGTTAAAGGATGTACAGTTTTTGCTTAAGCCGATTGATGTTCCGGATACGCCTGTTGTTGAAAAAGAACGATTGATTCAACAGGATAATCGACATTATAGCGAGATGTTAAGTCGTGAAAGTTTGCCTTCAGCACAGTATATGCAGATCTTTCATCAGGCGATGCAAGATAATCAGCAACAAATGGCGCATGATTGCTTGTACTTAGCGGGAAAAATTGTAGCAAAGCGTTCTTCTGATATTGTTTTAGTTTCCTTAGCGCGTGCGGGAACGCCAGTAGGGGTTATTTTAAAACATACGCTAGAAAAATATTTCCAAAAGCAAGTTAGTCATTATTCTATTTCAATTATTCGTGATCGAGGCATTGATGAAAATGCTTTACATTATATTTTAGCCAAACATGCTGATAGCAGTATTGTCTTTGTTGATGGCTGGACGGGTAAGGGAGTGATTGCTAAAGAGTTAACACAAAGTATAGAAGCTTTTAATCAGTGCCATAGTGTTAATATTGATGCTGGTTTATATGTTTTGGTTGATTTGGCGGGTGCTGCTGCTGTTGCTGCTAGCTGTGAAGATTATTTAATTCCTTCTTCAATTTTGAATGCCACTTTATCAGGATTAATCAGTCGCTCGATTTTAAATACTGATTATATTGGTGCAAAGGATTTCCATGGCTGTGTATTTTATCAAGAGTTTTCAGAGGTAGATTTATCACGGTGGTTTGTTGATACATTATTAGAGTGCATTGATATATTATGGCAATCAGGGTTAGCTGCTTCTTTTCCTGTGCTTAACCGCACTAAATTACAACAACAATCCCAAGATTTTATTGCCATAATGAAAGGTCAATACCATATCAGCGATGAAAATCGTATCAAACCAGGAATTGGGGAGTCGACGCGGGTATTATTACGTCGTGTTCCTGATATAATCTTGCTGAGAGATCCTGATGATAATGCAGTGGCGCATTTAAAAGTACTCGCTGCAGAAAAACACGTGTTATGTGTGCATCAGGCTGATTTACCTTATCAAGCGGTAGCATTAATTAAAGATGTGACGCTATAAATTAATAACTATTTAATGAGGATGTAAGTAATGAGTTTAAGTGATTTAATGAGCAATTTAAAAGAAAAAGTTAATGAGTTGAAAACGGAAGCTTTAAAATTTAAAAATAAAAATTTTTTACATGCTGCGATGGCAGGATCAGCGTTATTAGCTCTGGCTGATGGTGTAATTTCACCTGATGAAAAGAAAAAGATGCTTAAATTTATCGGAAATTATGAGCCTTTATCTGTCTTTAAAACCACTGAAATTATTACTGCCTTCGGTGATTTTGTCACTCAACTAGAGTTTGATAGTGATTTGGGGGAAGCGGCTGCTTTTGAAGCATTAGGTAAAATGAAAGATAATTCGCAGGCTGCACGTTTAATCATGCGTTTGGTGATTGCAATTGGGGCAGCAGATGGTGATTTTGATGACCATGAAAAAGCGATGGCTAGACGTATTGCATCTGAATTAGGTGTAAATGCTGCGGAATTTGAATTATAAGCTTTTTATTTTAGCTAGATTTTATTATATGCACTCAACTCCTGATATAACGTTTATTGGCGGTGGAATTACGGGTCTACTTAGTGCGCGTCTGTTTGCTTTATCAGGAGCAAGCGTCACTATTATTGATAAAAATAGTATTGGTCAAGAATCATCTTGGGCTGGAGGAGGGCTTTTATTGCCGCTCTACCCTTGGCGTCAAGCCGATGCGATTACACAATTGGTGCTTCCTAGTATTGCAGGATATGCAGAACTAGCTAGGACACTGACTGCTGCAACTCAGATGGATCCTGAGTATATCGTGAGTGGTTTGTTAATGACAGACCTTCCAGATTTGGTTAAAGCACAGGACTGGTGTACTCGCGTAGCGATAAATTACCATACTGCTACTCAAGAACAGCGAACGACTTTTCCACAAATACAAGATCAGTCGTTGTGGTTGCCAGGCATTGCCCAAGTGAGAAATCCACGTTTACTGAAAGCACTCAAACAAGACTTGCTACAGTGTGGGGTCAAGATTATTGAGAATTGTACTATTGCAGAAGTAAAGCTTAATGCGCAACGCATTAGTGAAGTGGTTAGTACCTCCAAAGAAGTATTTCCTGTTAATCAATTAGTGATCAGTGCAGGTGCTTGGACAGGCAAGTTATGGGCACAGTTATTAGGGAGTGCTGTTACGTCTGTTGAGGTGTTTCCAGTAAAAGGGCAAATGCTGATTTTTGATACCCAGCCTGGTACATTAGATTATATGGCGTTGGAACATGATCGTTATTTAATTCCTCGTCGTGATGGCAAAATATTATGTGGCAGTACTATTGAGTTGCAAGATTTTGATAAAACGATTACCGAGCAAGCTAAACAATCTTTGGCTGGTTTTGCTAAACAGATACTGCCGGTATTAGCAAATTGTCCTATTACCCATCATTGGGCTGGTTTACGTCCAGGTACCAAGCAGGGAATCCCTTATATTGATAAACACCCTGAAATAAGTAATTTAGCGATTAGTGCAGGTCATTTTAGAAATGGCTTTGCTATGGGGCCGGCATCGGCACAATTACTTTATGACTTAATTACCAATAACCCTCCGGCAATTGATGCAGTACCTTATCAACTATCTGCACAACATTGAGCAAATCTTTTATGAACTATTACCCATTTATTAAACCCTTACTGTTTCAATTAGATCCGGAAAAAGTACATTATTTAACGCTAAAATCACTCAAGCTAGCGCATAACTTAGGGTTAGATAATTTACTAAACCCTAAAATGATAAGCCAGCCGGTTACGGTAATGGGTTTAGAGTTTCAAAATCCTGTGGGTTTAGCTGCCGGTTTGGATAAAAATGGTGATTATATTGATGCCCTTGCAGCTCTAGGTTTTGGCTTTGTAGAAATAGGTACGGTGACCCCACGGCCACAGCCAGGTAACCCTAAGCCACGTTTATTTCGCCTAGCCAGTCATCAGGCGATTATTAATCGTATGGGATTTAATAATGAGGGTGTTGATTATTTACTAGAGCAAGTAGCGGCTAGTAAATATAAAGGTATTTTAGGAATTAATATCGGTAAAAACTTTGATACCCCGATAGAGCAGGCGACCGAAGATTATTTAATTAGTTTACGTAAGGCCTATCTTGCGGCGAGTTATATCACTATTAATATTTCCTCGCCCAATACTAAAAACCTACGCCAACTACAGCAAGGCAATGAAATTAAAAAATTGCTTTCTGCTTTAAAAGAAGAACAGCAGCGCTTACATGTTGAGCATAATAAATATACGCCGATTGTGGTTAAAATTGCTCCGGATTTAAGTGATGACGAAATTCAACATATTGCCGGTTTATTACTTGAGTATGCAATTGATGGTGTGATTGCAACGAATACCACGATTGAGCGTAGTGCAGTACAAGGGCATAAATTTGCTGATGAAATAGGGGGCTTAAGTGGTACACCTGTTAAGCAAAAATCTACCTATGTCGTGACTCATTTAGCCAAGGAATTAAAGGGTGAAGTACCGATTATCGCTACTGGCGGTATTATGAATTATAGTGATGCACAGGAAAAATTAGATGCTGGTGCGAGTTTGGTGCAGGTATATAGTGGTTTGGTTTATCAAGGGCCGCAGTTAGTGCATGATATTATGCAGGGTTTGACTGCAAAGTAATATTTTTTCTTGGTAGGAGGGGCTTTAGCCGCGACCAGTAGAAAAGTCCCCTCAATATAGAATTACCGGCTACGCACTTAAGACGGGACACCAGTAAAATTAACTGTTGGAGAGAACTCAT
>CAZXJK010000026.1:0-17619 GCA_964640895.1 uncultured Methylomonas sp. | reverse complement strand
ACAAACAAAAATCCTACCCAATATCGGACGATTATTTATTTCCAGCTCCCTTATGGGTGCACTGGCAATGGATTGGGCTGGAGGCTATCAACTGGAAAACATGAATGAGCGTTGTGATCAATATATTGCGGCACTTAGGAGCTGCCGGCAAACATGATTTTTCCAAGTTATTAGAATTTGTCGGTACGTAAGATTTTTGATCAGGTAAAATAACACGCTTTTCGGGCATTTCATTTGCTCGAAAAGGTATTTTTAACAATGGGTACAAATTTAGGTACAAACTAGGATTTTTCGGGTATGACAGATAGCAATTTAATCAATGAAATCAACAGGCGAAGGACTTTTGCTATTATCTCGCACCCTGATGCGGGTAAAACCACTTTAACTGAAAAGCTACTATTATTCGGTGGTGCTATTCAGCAAGCTGGTTCGGTGAAAGGGCGTAAAGCAGATCGACATGCAACATCTGATTGGATGGAAATGGAAAAGCAACGCGGGATTTCAGTGACCACGTCGGTCATGCAATTTGAGCATAAAGATTGCATTATCAATTTATTAGATACGCCAGGACATGAGGATTTCTCTGAAGATACTTATCGTACCTTAACGGCGGTTGATTCTGCTTTAATGGTCATTGATGTTGCCAAAGGGGTAGAAAATCGTACCATTAAACTAATGGAGGTGTGTCGTTTACGTACTACGCCTATCTTAACGTTTATTAATAAGTTAGACAGAGAGGGAAAAGACCCTATTGACTTATTGGATGAGGTGGAATCGGTATTGAATATTGATTGTGCTCCAATGACCTGGCCAATTGGGATGGGGAAGCGTTTTAAAGGGGTTTATCATCTATATGAAGACACCGTACATCTATTTAGTGCGACTCATGGCGGTAAGATAATGGAGGGTGAGACGATTAAAGGTTTACACAGTCCTGAGCTAGATGCCTTGTTAGGTGATCAGGCAGATGAGTTACGCGAAGAAATTGAGTTGGTACAAGGGGCGAGTCACGAGTTTGATTTGGATGCCTACTTGGCGGGAGATCAAACGCCTGTTTTCTTTGGTTCGGCCATTAATAATTTTGGTATTTTAGAGTTATTAGATGCGTTTGCAGATTACGCACCTGCACCGAAGGGGCGTGAAGCAGACCAGCGTATGGTGCATGCTTTAGAAGACAACTTTACTGGCTTTGTCTTTAAAGTGCAGGCGAATATGGATCCATCGCATCGCGATAGAATTGCTTTTTTGCGTATTTGTTCAGGTAAGTTTGATAAAGGCATGAAAGTAAATCATGTGCGCTTGGGTAAAAAAATTCAAGTGTCTAATGCAATCACCTTTAAGGCGGCGAGTCGTAAGAATATCGAAGAGGCCTATTCTGGTGATATTATTGGTTTGCACAACCATGGAACTATTCAAGTAGGTGATACTTTTTCTGAAGGGGAAACCTTGAAGTTTTCGGGTATTCCTTATTTTGCACCTGAGCTATTTCGACGAGTGATTTTAAAAGATCCACTGCGCGGTAAAGCACTACAAAAAGGATTGGTGCAGTTAACCGAAGAAGGCGCAACCCAGTTATTTAAACCGTTGAAAAATAATGATCTCATTTTAGGTGCGGTGGGGGTTTTGCAGTTCGATGTCACCGCTTTTCGTTTGAAGTCGGAATATAATGTTGAGTGTGTCTATGATAACGTTGCTATTAATACCGCGCGTTGGGTAAGTTCGGATGATGCGGCTAAGTTTGAAGAGTTTAAGAAAAAAGCATTTGATAATTTGGCCGAAGATGGTGGTGGTTTTCTAGTTTATTTGGCCTCTAGCCGGGTTAATTTGCAACTAACTGAAGAGCGCTGGCCTGATATAAAATTTAGTGCAACTCGAGAGTTGTAGGAGTATGCTTAAAAGGAGTAGGGCTATTGAATAGCTTTCTCTTCTGTCTGTGTTAAGGCATGAGAATTCAATAATACCCGAGTCTGACTTGCCTTTTGGCTGCACAGTCGCGCCAGAAAAATAGTTGCGTAGCCTGCTATGCGCCTATGTTTCTAACACGACTGTGAAACCAAAATACTGCGTCATACTTTCGGGTATTATTAAATCCTCATTCCCAATGGCTAAATTAAGGTGAATAATATGAAAAAGATTATACCGTTTTTATTGCTATTTATGATATTTAGCCCGACACAGACTTTTGCAGTAGACAGAGCATTACTGGTTGGTGTGGGTGAATACCAATTAGAAAAATATAATTTACCTGGCATTGATTTGGATCTTGCTATGATGCAGCAAACTGCGGAATTGATGGGGTTTTCCGAAATTAAAGTTCTCAAAGACCAGCAAGCTACTTTAAATAATGTCATTAATACCATTAATAGTTTTTTGATCAATGGTGTGCAAGAAGATGACCGAGTGCTATTTTATTATTCGGGGCATGGTACGCAAGTTCCAGATTATAGTGGTGATGAGCACCAAGATGGAGTAGATGAAGTTTTAACAATGCATAATATGGCATTGACGAGTAAACAAGGAAGAAGAACTTTAAATAATGTTTTGCTGGATGATGAATTTAACGCCCTGTTAAAGCGAATTCCAAGTAAGAATGTGTTGGTTCTAATTGATGCATGCCATAGTGGTACTGCAACACGGGGGATACGCCTGCACAATTCTATTTTAGGCGATAACGTACAAGTTAAATCTAAGTTTTTGCAGTATGAAGGCATGCAGAGTAAAGGTATTGCGCTGCATGCAACACCAGCCGTTAAATTAAGTGATGATATTCCTTTCGTTGCTATTGGGTCAGCAGGAGATGCTGAAGAATCCATTGCCACTTCAAAAGGGAGTTTGTTTACTTTAGGGGTATTGTATGCAGTAAAAAATGCTGCACAAACCAATCAGGGGTTAACGCCTAAAGATTTACAGCAGCAAGTGGCCACCTTTATTCGTAATGAAAACCAGTCCTTCACACCCCGATTACGAGGTAATGCTCAATTAGCTAATAGAGCATTACGGCTTAAGCCAGCCAAGGAAAAAAAGGGTAATAGTTGGCAGCGTTTGCTAGCACTCAGCCATAATGTGGAGCAGTTAACTGTTTTGATTAATCAAAACAGTTATAAATTAGGTGATGTTTTAGAAGTTAGTATTTTAAATGAGCAACCAGCCTATCTAAATGTGATTAATGTGGATGCCAATGACCATGCCACGGTCTTATATCCTAATCAATTTCATCCCGATGCTTTTGTTCGAGGTAAGGTGCATATTCCGACGCAACAAATGGCTTTTGAATTGGTGGCTCAAAAACCGGTTGGTCAGTCATTAGTAGTCGCTTTCTTAACAAGCAAAGCGATTAACCTATATAAAGCTGGTTTGGCTGCTAGATTGCCTAATGGGCGTTTAGATAATATGTTTCATGAAGTTTCAGAAAAAGGGCTGGCTGAAATAGAGGCATTAAGTAGTCGCTCTAGCGAAGGCTGGATTAAGTCAGGTATGGTGATAACCCGGATATATAAATAGTCTAAATTTATAATTGATGGCGAGAAATAGGCGATGAAAAAATTAATTAACAAGGTTTTGCTCGTTATTTTTTTTGCGATTTCAACGAGTGCTTTTTCTGCAACGCAAGCTTTATTGATTGGTGTTGGGCAGTATCAAGATCCTAGTTTTAACTTGGAAGGACCGAAAAATGATGTCTTGGCATTAGAGCAGGTCTTGATTGAAAAGTGGGGCTTTAATAAAAAAATGGTCACTAAGCTGATTGATGCGCAAGCCAGTCACGATGAAATTATAAAAGCTTTAAAAGCTTTAAAAGGTAAAACCCAAAGTGGGGATCAGGTTTATATCTATTTTAGTGGGCATGGTACCAGTCGCTTAGACAGGGAAATGCAAATGCCATTGCCTTATAGTAGTGGGGCCTTTATTCCAGCAGACTTTCCCATTAAGCATGGTACAACAAAAGAACGTTATGCAAAATTGATAGTCGGACGGCGTGATTTAAGGCCTATATTAAAGGAGTTGGATGATTCTGGCCGCTCTGTTTTAGTTGTTTATGATAGTTGTTATTCGGGTAATGCCGTGCGTGGGTTGTTTGGTAAGGATGAGTTGCCAAGTCGATATATGGCACTACCAACAAAAAATATGGCTGGCTATGGCCTAGATGATGGTGAAGCGGTTGAGTTTGAAATGGTGCCTAAAGGAGACCAGCGCTACCCCTATAAAAATGTCTATTTTATTTCGGCGGCAAGTGATGCGGAAAAAGCGGCAGATATACCTGAGCGTTGGCTGAAGCGTTACCCCACCTTTGATGGTAAAGCACATGGTGCTTTTACTAATGCTTTATTAGGCATATTAACAGGTAAAGTAAAATCTGATTTTAATAATGATGGCGAAGTTGTTTATGCTGAGTTATCGCGAGCAGTAAGAGGCGTGCTCAAAGCAGGTAATTTCAAACAGCAACCACAGACCTTGCCACAAATGAAGGATGATATGACTTTGTTGGCAATGCGTAGTGTGTTGGGTGTTAATCGGCAATTGCAAACAGAAGTAGCAAATTTGCCTGTTTCCATGCCTGTTCCAATGCGTGTTTTAGTAGAATCTAATGACAAGATTTTATTGAATAGGCTAAGTAAAATAAGCAAGTTGCAGTTAGTGACCGAGCAAGCCGATTTGGTTATTAGGCAGCAGGGCATGGATTATTTGCTTTTAAGTGGTCGTTTTGACTTGATAGGGAAGTTAAGGGAGCCATCCATTAAAATGCTAATAGGTAGAGTGCAGCAGGAGTTATGGAAAAAAGAAATTAATACTGCACTGACTGCTCATGCCAGTTTTAATATGGAGTTGTCGCTAAGTGAAAGTGCTAAAGGTTTAGTAGCAAAAGACGGTGAGCTTATTGCATTTACTTTACGTAGTGAGCGACCCATTTATTTATTATTGTTAGATATTGATTCCAATGGTCAGTTAAATATTTTATATCCTTATACTAAGTCTGAGTTAGCTCCTATTGCTGCCAATAAGGTGGTTTTTATACCTGGTGAGCTGCCTGGGCAGAAAATAAAAGTACAAGCACCTTTTGGTACTGACCACCTTATTGCAGTTGGATTTACTCGGTTGCCCGAATCTTTCTCCAAGTTATTAGGAGCAAGTATTTTACTAGAGGGGTCAGAGCAGTTTAACTTGGTGGATGTTTTGTTAAAAAGTAAGCAGTATACATATGGGTTTTCTGAGTTTGACTTGATTACCTTGCCTAAATAGGAGAATACGATGAAAATTATTCGATATTTATTGCTAATATCTCTAAGCACATTGGCACTCAATGCTTACTCTGGCTGCTTGGATGCAGAGCAGGCAAAAGCTTTATACTTGCGTGCAAAAGGCCAAACGGCAGATGCGACCGTGCATTTATTGAAGCAATCAGCCGAGCTTTGTGAAAATTATGCCGTATATTATAAGTTGGGTGTCAATCAGCTAAAGCTTGAACAATATCAAAATGCGTTGGCAAGTTTTAAAACTTCACAGCGCTTTGCTGAAATTGGCTCTAAACAAGATGCTATTTTACTAGGGCGTATGGCGATTGCTTATTATCAGGTGCAGGATTTATCGAATGCTTTAGCTGCAATTGATACTGCTTATGCCGTGTATGCGCAGTTGCAGGAAGAAGGACCCGCATGGTTAACGCAAGTTAGGCAAGATATAGATACCAGTATAGCGCAGACATTGTTTACTTCCGATAAGATTAATGAAACCTTAATCAGTATGAAAAATTTTGGGGTAAAGCCTAAAATTAATATCAAAATTTTATTTGCTTCGCGCAGTATTTTGATTGACGAACAAGGCGTAGAGCAAATTAAAGAGTTGGGTAAGGCCTTGTTATCCTATGTGCAATCAGGGCAACGTATTTTAATCGTTGGTCATACCGATATAAACGGTGGCGAGCAATATAATCAGCAGTTATCTGAAAATAGAGCTAAGTCGGTTATAAAAACTTTAGAGTCAATTTATCCTGAGCTTAGAGGCAATCTAGATTATAAGGGGCAGGGCTTCAGTCAGCTAAGGTATAAAGGCAATCAAGATAAAATACATCAATTAAACAGACGAGTTGAAATACAGTTTTTGTAATTTCAAGGAAAGATATGCTTCGTGTCATGATTGTTGCGAGAAGTATAAGGCACTTGGAAATAAATAAGCATCCAATATTTGGGTAGGATTTTTGTTTGTCATTAGTGCTGTAGCAATAGGCGCATAGCAGGCTACGTAACTATTGCTACAGTACTGATGACGGACAAAAAAACCAGTAAAGATGGATGATTATTTATTTCCAGGTGCCTAAGTTGGCAATAATCAATAAAGAATAACAAGAAATATAAACATAATGGATCAAACTGTAAAATTCGACTTAAACCTTATCAATCGTTACGATAAATCAGGCCCGCGCTATACTTCCTACCCAACGGCTTTGGAATTACATGAGGGGTTTACCACTACCGATTATCAACAGCAAATTGAATTATCTAATCAACGTGGTGGGCCTTTATCGCTTTATTTCCATATTCCATTTTGTGATACCGTTTGTTACTACTGCGCCTGTAATAAAATTATTACTAAAAATAGGGATCATGCCGAGCCTTATTTAGCCAACTTGTTTAAAGAAATAGCCATGCAAGGTGCGTTATTTGACAATAAAAGACCGGTTAATCAGTTGCATTGGGGCGGTGGTACACCTACTTTTTTAGACTTTGAGCAGATGAGCCGATTAATGGCTACTACTCGCAAGCATTTTAATTTAAAAGATGATGATAGTGGTGAGTATTCGATTGAAATTGATCCGCGTGCAACGGATGATCAAACGATTAAACAATTACGCCAATTAGGCTTTAATCGGATTAGTTTGGGCGTGCAGGACTTCGATGTGGATGTGCAGCGAGCGGTTAACCGTATTCAGTCAGAAGCAGAAACGTTTGCAGTATTAGAAGCAGCAAGAAAAGAAGGTTTTCGTTCAACCAGTATTGATTTAATTTATGGTTTACCCAAGCAAAGTGTGGCTTCATTTGCGGTGACCCTAGATAAAATATTAACAGTTTCGCCTGATCGTTTTTCTATTTTTAACTATGCGCATTTGCCGGCGCGCTTCAAAACACAGCGACAAATTAACGATGCTGATATGCCTAGTGCAGAAGTTAAATTAGATATATTGCAAATGATTATTCAGCGCTTACTTGCTGAAGGCTATGCGTATATCGGTATGGATCATTTTGCCAAGCTGGATGATGAGTTGGCAGTAGCGCAACGGGAAAATAAGTTGTACCGAAATTTTCAAGGCTATTCTACACACTCTGATTGTGATTTGGTGGGTCTTGGGGTTACGTCAATTGGGCGTGTAGCAGATAGTTATATTCAAAATGTTAAAGATTTGGCTGCCTATGATACTTTAATCAGTCAAGGTTCTTTGCCTGTCTATAAAGGCTTTGTATTAAATGAGGATGATAAATTGCGTCGCGCAGTTATCACCCAACTTATTTGCCATTTTAGTTTATCATATGCTCAGATTGAGCAAGCATTTGCTATTGAATTTAAAGACTATTTTAATGACGAGCTTAACGCTCTAAAAATAATGCAAGCAGATGGCTTGTTAAGCATGGATGCAGAGGGTATTCAGGTACTATCATCAGGGCGGTTATTGATTCGTAATATATGTATGGTTTTTGATTACTATATAAAAAGTAATGCACAGCAATTTTCAAAAGTCATTTAACTGAGGTTTCGCTATGAGTGAGCAACAAAAAAAGAAAAAAAATTGGAATTTAGATGCAGCGATAAATCATATTTATATTAATGAGATTATTTTTATCACACTGGTATTTTTATGCTTTTTTGGCGAGATTTTAATTGAAATTTCTGATAGGGCAGGTGTGTTTTATTGGTTGTTAATGACACCTGTATTCTTTTTTAGTTCGGTACTGAGCGAAAAAACCAAGTCTATCGCTACAGGTCATAAAACAGAGCATCTCATCAAATATCAGATGTTTTATTGGGGAAGTGCATTTACGGCTATTTTGTTGGTTTTTTTGACGTGGCATGCCGATGCAATAAAAGCATCAGCTGCAGGGGTTATTATTCATATTATATTGGCACATACGCTTTTTTTAAGCGGTATTGTTTTGGGGTTTAGGTTTTATTTGATTGGTGCCTTGTTGTTTTGTACTGCAGGTCTTACTATCTTAATGGAAGCACATTTTGGTATTGACCTTTTATTTACAATACCTTTTATTTGGTTAGGCTTTTATTGGGAAAAGAATCATTTATTTCCTACCCTAAAACGAAAAAGTGACTTTGTAAAAGACTTGGTTGAAGATCAAGACTATCGGTGCAGAGTGGGAGATAGCGAATGAGTTATATAGAAGTGTATTTTAACAGCGTCTTGCGTAGTACCATTGAGTTTAAAGATGGAGTTGCAGCTATAGGGAGAATGCCTGATAACGCTGTATGCTTGGATAACAAAGGCGTGTCATCGCATCATGCTATTATCACCCAAAAAAATAACCAATATTATATTGAGGATATTAATAGTACCAATGGCACTTACCTGAATGGTAAGCGCTTATCTGCTAAGCAGCCACTATCTTTCGATGACAGTATAAATATTTGTAAGCATACCTTGAAGTTTGTCAGTGCGCCCAGTACAACAGCAGTCATTTCAGGTGGTTTAGGTGAATATGTTGATGATGCTGATAATACTATTATGATTTCAGCAGTCAAAAAACCTGAGGTAGCTGGGCAGAGTAGTGGAGGAATGACTAGCAGTGCTGGTAGTTGTTATATGTTGGTTCATGGAGAGTTGCGCGGTATCAATAAATTATTACTTAATAATCCGCACTATAGTATTGGTAAGGCAAAGTATAATGACTTGCGTGTTGGAGGTTGGTTTACCGCCAAGAAAATAGCTGAAATAGATTTAGTGGGCGATAATTATTACTTAACTGTTTTAAAGCGAGGTAAAGTCAAGGTGAACGATATGGTTGTTAATACAAAGGTCAGGCTTTCTAACGACGATAGTATTAAGATTAAAAAATTAACTTTAAAATTTTTGCGTGAACACTGAAGGTAATGATAAATATCACACCTGACATAATTGGCTATATTGCCGCATTCTTAACGACAGTTTCCTTTTTACCGCAAGCTATTATGACCATTAAAACAAGAGATACTGAGGCGTTGTCTTTAGGGATGTATAGCTTGTTCACATTAGGAGTGTTGATGTGGTTAGTGTATGGCATAAATATCAATAATTCAGTGATTATTTATGCAAATGTCATTACGCTTGGACTGGCATCAATCATTTTGTTTTTTAAAATATACAATACGTTTTTCAGTAAGACATCGCATGAAAGAGTCTCCAAGTTGTAGTTAATGGCTTAAAGTGTATTTATAGTATAAATGACTGTAGTGATTAACTAATTGATTATTAGATATATAATATTTTTTTAAAAAATAATTGCCTAAAAGTCTTTTCATTTATCAAGAAATTGCGTATTATAGCAACTCTTAAGGAGAGGTGGCTGAGTGGCCGAAAGCGGCGGTCTTGAAAACCGTTGAGGGTTTATCCCCTCCCAGGGTTCGAATCCCTGCCTCTCCGCCATTTATATTAAGTTATTTAATTTATAACTAAAATATAACATAGGTAAAGTTATCTTAATCAGAGGTGTGTTGTTTCTGGATAAGTAATTATTATCTTAACAAATACGAAAAATAGTCAAATATCATTTTTGGCTATCTTATAGAAAGGGCTTTCATAGCCCTTTTTTTGTGCCATTTATTTCTTGACGTTTATTCTCAATAAAGCGAACCATCAATAGCTTATGGCATACAAGTATGTCTATATTTCTGCTATATCATCAAAAAAATATCAGTACGAAAAAATTTGTCAGACCCAAATTTTTTGATTGCGGATCTGTGCTTACTTTTACGAAATTCTAGCTACTAAGGAGCGTGCATGAAATAAACTCCCGATTTCTAACGGGTCTTTTTGCGCCAGCAGGGCTGATCTAGGCTGTCGAAAAGTGCCATTTAGCCAGCCATAGAATTTCCCGTATTTTGGCTGCCATCATTATTAAAAAATGCATGCCGTTTTTTTCGCACTGTATAAGGAATATGTTTTCTCTCCCATGCTTTAATATCAGCTTTGGATGTCTGTCTTAATGCTTGTGTTACAGTATTGAAGGTAAGTCGTTAGTGATTGAGTCGATAAAAAAGCCGCGTGCAGGCTGGTTTGATGGCTATAAAACAGAATCGCTAGAAACTGAATGGAATGATATTTTACCTGATGATGTGAGTGACGAATGGCAGTGGTAAAATGTGCTGAAGTGTATTGACTTAATCTTGGCTCTAGCTTTGTAATGGTTTAATAAAGCACGCTGAAACCAAGCTAATTGAAAAAACTGAACGTTATGCAAAAATCATAGATGTAAATCCACCAACAGTAGGCATTAAAGCCTTTCAATCCAGATGGGGTAGTTGTAGTGATAAAAGTGATATTTTATACAATTGGAAAATTGTGATGGCAGCTAATCGGGTTGTTGATTATGTAGTAGTACATGAGCTTTGTCATGTTTTACATCATGACCATTCACTGCTATTCTGGAAAGCTGTGGGGCGGTATATGCCTGATTATTTGGAATCTAAAGAAGTGGTTAAAGTTAAATGGTAATAGCTTGGCAATTTAATATATTTGGCTTGTAAGATTATCGGGTTTTATTACATAAGTATATTTTTGGGTAGGGTATAAGGTGGCGAAAAAATCGAGTAACAAAAGAAAAAAGCGTAATAAAAGGTGTAATGAGCTACAGCGTGGGGTTGATGCCATTATCACCAAAGAAGGCAAAGATACTTATTTGGTGTGCAGTTACAATATAACGAATGAGCCTATTGCTAAGGAGGGCGATAAGCTCCCTAAAATAATTCTGAACCAAATGGAAGAGCTTAATTTTCAGATTTATAATGAGCCGCATGAGGTGATACCTAAGCTGCTTTTTTTAAAAGATAAATACCCAAGTGTCCCCATACTCTACAATTATTTGGCAAAGGCTTATAGTAGCGTTAGAGACTTTGCTGCTATGGAAGAAGTGTGTATTGATAATTATGCAAATAATCCAAGCTATCTGTTTGCCAAAATTAATTATGCTCAAATGTGTTTAAATAAAGGGGACTATGAAAGCATTCCTGAAATTTTTGATAATAAACTTAATTTAAAGCTGCTTTATCCTGGCAGGAATGAGTTTCATGTTACAGAGTTTGAAGGATTTACTGGAGTGATGTGCGAGTATTATCACAAAATTGGTGAGAATGAGGCTGCGAATCTGTCATATGACGCACTGAAAGAAGTGTCGCCCGATTCGTTAATATTTAAACGTATTCATGCACTACTTTATCCAGGGATGCTTGCAAGGTTAATATGTAAACTGGACAATAAAGTGTCTAACTAGGGGTTGCAAGCTTAATCGGGGGAGTTGAGCCCTGAGGCAGGGCTCATGAGTATATTTATATTAGAGGCTATTATATAAAGCACTGCTGTTCAGCATATTTCTCTGCTTCTTTTAATTGTTTGCGTAAATCTTTAGACTGTTGAGGGTCGCGAAAAACGGAGCCATTTTCTCCAGGAGTACTGCGAAGCATGGAGAATGTGGTGGCCGCTTCATATTCTGCGAAGGTCAGCTTTTCAGCGATTTTATCTATTTTGCAACCGCAGGCGTATTGAGTAATATAATCTAATTTACCACCGTGCTTAGCGATACAGTTAAAGACGTAATCAACGCGGTCACGTGTTGGATAGTCATTTTGTATGGTCGTGGTGATTTCTGTTGTCGTATCTGTTATGGCTATCTCTTTGTCAGTGCAGACCGAGCAACCTGTTAGTAGTAGTGCGCTAAGTGTTATGCTGCTAAGTGATAATATTTTTTTATTCATAAAGTTAATAGCTGAGGTATTAATAAAGGTAAAATGACTGATTATATTACCACTTTTTATTATCACTCTTTTTTATAAATTTTTTACTTTACCAAGGCTTTAATTAATGGATATTTTTCAAGCAATTGCTTTAGCTATTTTACAGGGACTGACTGAGTTTTTACCTATTTCCAGTTCGGCACATTTAATTTTATTGCCTGTTATTGCTGGCTGGGAAGATCAGGGGTTGGCATTTGATGTTGCTGTGCATGTTGGTACCCTGACTGCAGTAGTATTATATTACCGTAAAGATTTGGCTAAAATTATGGGTGCATGGTTTGGATCCTTGGTGGGTAAGGGCTTTACTGAAGATGCTAAGTTGGCTTGGTATGTTGGTTTTGGGACTATTCCTGTTGGGTTGGTCGGTATTAGTTTAAGCGATGAGTTGCAGGAGGCATTGCGCTCGCCATTAGTGATTGCCGCAGCTACTATCGTATTTGCTTTATTGTTATGGTGGGCTGAAAAACGCGCTAAGGAGCAGCGTGATACCATCACTTTGATGGATGCTGTTATGGTGGGAATATTTCAGGCACTTGCATTGATTCCCGGGACATCTCGATCTGGTATTACCATTACAGCGGGCTTGTTATTCGGACTAAAGCGTGAATCTGCCGCTAAATTTTCCTTTTTACTGTCTATTCCCGTGATTGCATTGGCAGGGTCTTTGAAGGCGCTAGAGTTATATCAGTCGGATATTACTGTATTGTGGGACTTTATGTTTATTGGTGCGGTGGTTTCTGCGTTAGTGGCTTATCTGAGTATTGCTTGGTTTTTGAGGTTGCTGCATAAAATCGGTATGATGCCTTTTGTTTGGTATCGCTTAGTACTCGGTATCTTCTTGATCGTCATATTTGCCGGACAGGCGTAAAAGTACCAAGACGGCACCTGCGCCGCCGTCTTTTTGAGCGGCGGAGCAAAAAGCCTGTACTTCTTGGTGTTGTCTGAGCCATAAATTGACATCATTTTTTAGTACTGGCTGGTTATTGGTCGAGCGGTAGCCTTTGCCATGAATAATGCGCACACAACGGCAGCCGTCTTGCTCACAAAAATGTAAAAACTTAATGAGTTCGCGTTTCGCTTGGTTGCTGGTAAGGCCGTGCAAGTCTAACTCGGCATCTAAACCAAAGTGGCCGCGGCGCATTTTTTTAAGGGCATTGTTTTGTACGCCTTCTGCTGTGTAGCTAAGTGTATCTTCAGTTTGTAAGGCATTGATTGGTCCAGTTTGTGGGCGCACTAACTTATCGGATAATTGCAGGCCTGTTTTCTTGGGGTAGGGTTTTGGTTTTTGTGCTGGCATTAACGGGTGTTTATCCGCTTTTACGGGGGTTACTTTGCCGATAGCATCCTGAAATAAGTGGCTATCTTCTTTTTTTGCAGTTTTTTTGGTCACGTGAGCTGTTTTTTACAGGTTTAATTGCTAATATAGTTAATTTTATAGAATTTAATGTGGTTAAGCGATAAGTAATGCATATTCTACTAAGTAATGATGATGGGTATTTGGCGCCAGGTTTGATTGCATTGGCTGATGGCTTGCAGAGATTTGCTGATATTTCAGTCGTTGCACCCGATAAAAATCGGAGTGCAGCCAGCAACTCTTTGACTTTGGAAATGCCTCTGCGCGCTGAGAAAATGGACAATGGCTTTATTAAAGTAGATGGTACGCCAACTGATTGTGTACATTTGGCGATTACAGGATTGTTAAAAACTGAGCCTGATATGGTGTTTGCAGGCATTAATCATGGTGCTAATTTAGGGGATGATGTGTTGTATTCTGGTACTGTTGCAGCTGCGACTGAAGGGCGTTTTCTGGGTTTGCCTGCTGTGGCAATTTCAATGGTAAGCAGTGATCCTCAGAATTTTGATACAGGTGTGATGGTAGCAGGTTTGATTTTGCAGCGCTTGTTAGATCGGCCATTAGATAAAGATATTATTTTAAATGTGAATGTTCCCGACTTGCCTTGGGCAGATATTAAAGGTTTTCAGTCTGTCCGATTAGGACAGCGACATAAGGCTGAGCCAGTTATTAGAAGTCAAGACCCACGAGGTCGAGAAATTTTTTGGGTGGGGCCGCCAGGGGCAGAGCAAGATGCAGGGCCAGGGACAGATTTTTATGCAGTGAGTCAGGGGTATGTGTCAGTGACGCCATTACAGTTAGATTTAACACGCTATGATGCGCTTGATGTGTTAGAGGAGTGGTTGCCGGAATGAGAGCAATGCACACTGACGGGATAGGTATGACATCAATGCGTACTCGAGAGCGTATGATTGCGCGTTTAATTGAGCAAGGCATCACCAGTCATAAAATTTTAGATGCGATACGTAATGTTCCTAGGCATTTATTTATGGATGATGCGTTGGCTAGTCGAGCTTATGAGGATACCTCGCTCCCTATTGGGCATGGTCAGACTATTTCGCAGCCTTATATTGTTGCTAAAATGACTGAGTTATTGGTAGAGCACAATCATTTAAAAAATGTTTTGGAGATAGGAACGGGCTGTGGCTATCAAACTGCAGTTTTAGCTCAATTGGTTGATTATGTGAATTCGGTAGAGCGTATTCAGCCATTACATAAGAAAGCTAAAGATAGGTTGTGGGATTTGCAAATACGTAATGTAAGCTATCTATATAGTGATGGTGGCTGGGGGTGGCCTGAAAAAGCACCTTTTGATGGGATTTTGGTTGCGGCGGCACCTCCTGAAATTCCTGAGGCACTTTTGCAGCAAATGGCAGTTGGCGGAATTATGTTAATACCTATTGGTAAAGAGCGTGGTCAGCAGGAGTTGCAGCGAGTGATTCGTACTGAATCGGGTTATGATATCGAATGTTTGGAGCCAGTTAGCTTTGTGCCTTTTTTGTCTGGTAAGAGGTGATTTGGGCAGAGTGAATAGCTCAAGTCTAAGAAGGGTTGTGTTTTAAGTCTCATTTTTAAGTATCCTGTTTTACCAGGCTGCGCTATTTTTGAATAATAACATTATGTTTAAAAAGTTATACGATAAAGCTATTCAGTGGTCAAAGCACCGTCATGCAACAAAATATTTGGCGACATTGAGTTTTGCTGAATCTTCGTTTTTTCCTGTGCCACCTGATGTAATGTTGGCACCAATGGTTTTGGCTGAACAATCCAAGGCGTGGCGTTTGGCGTTGATTACCACGATTGCATCAGTTTTGGGTGGGATGTTTGGCTATGCCATTGGTTTTTTTGCTTTCGATGTGATTCAGCCTTGGCTGCAAAGCTCGCATTATTGGGCTAAGTATCAGTTGGCGGAGCAGTGGTTTGAGCAATGGGGTTTTTGGGCGGTTTTTATTGCTGGCTTTTCTCCTATTCCATATAAGGTGTTTACTATTGCGGCCGGTGCTTTATCAATGGTTTTTTTGCCGTTTGTGTTAGCTTCATTAGTTGGGCGTGGCCTGCGCTTCTTTTTAGTGGCAGGTTTGTTGGCCTGGGGTGGAAAGCGTTTTGAAGCAAAGTTGCGCGAATATATGGATTTTATTGGCTGGGGAGTGGTGGCTATTTTGGTTGTTGGTGTCGCTGTGTATAAGATTCTGACTCCTTAAGGGGCTGTTAGAGCTGATTTTACATGCAGGGGTAATTGGTTCCTAAAGTGCCTTGTAATAAGAGTAAGGGGGTGTTGGCATGCGTGGTGTTATTTTTGTTGTGTTTTTAGGCTTTATAGAGCCTGTATCGGCCATTACCAAGTGTGAGCTAAATGGTAAGGTGATTTATAAAGCAGGGACTTGTCCTAAAAATGCATCTACGAAATTTTTAGTGAAAGGTCATTATGTGACGGAGCAAAGTTTGCGGCAGCATGAGCAATTGCGCGCTAAGGAGTCGGATGGTGCATTTGATCAGTTAAATGCTGCGACTATGCAGGATAAGTTGCGTGTTGAGCAGCAGATGCGTGACATAGCTGTACAGAGAAAATCGGAAGTAGTGGAGATGTCGGATGAGTCAGCCCGTTTTCAGTTACGGAAAGTTAAAGGTTCTGCTGATAAATTAAATAGTGGTGCTCGACCTGTCGTGATAAATGATCGGTTCTTGGAGATGGAGGAAAAGATAAAAGAGCATGAAAGGGCTTTGCAGCAGTTACAGAATCAGTAAGCGACTGAAGTTATGGCAATAACGGAATTTGATATCATAAAGAAGTACTTTACTCGTCCTGCAAGACATAAAAATACGCAATTATCAGTGGGTGATGATTGTGCGTTATTGTCGGTGCCAGAGGGGTATGATTTAGCTATTACAACAGATACTATGGTAGAAAGTGTACACTTTTTCCCTGATGTAGATTCAGAGTATTTAGGGTATAAGTTGTTGGCAGTTAATTTAAGTGATTTGGCTAGCATGGGTGCAGAGCCAGTGGCAGTTACTTTGGCATTAACTTTGCCTGAAGTTGACCTTGCCTGGTTGCAATCATTTGCTAAAGGTATATTTGCTTTAGCTGATAAGCATGCAATTGACTTGATTGGTGGGGATACGACCTCTGGCCCGTTGACACTTACCATTCAGGCGATGGGTGTAGTGCCAAAAGGGAGGGCATTAAAGCGTTCGGCTGCTCAGGTGGGAGATCTGGTTTATGTGACGGGGTGTGTTGGTGATGCAGGTTTGGGCTTGAAGATTAAGCAGGGTTATAGTTGTGTTGATGGCATTTACGCCTTGCAGCAATTTAATCTTCCTGAGCCGCGTATTAGCGAGGGCTTGGTTTTGCGTGACTTGGCTAATGCCTGCGTGGATATTTCTGATGGCTTGGCTGCAGATTTAGGGCATATTTTAAATCAAAGTGGTGTGGGGGCGTGCTTGGATTATCAGCAATTGCCTGTTTCTACTGCTGTTAGAGAATATATGGATAAGACTAAGGATTGGCAGTTGCCGCTGGTGGCTGGAGATGATTATGAGTTATGCTTTAGTATTTCCCCGGACAAGGCAGGGCAGTTAAATATTGCATGTACTTGTATTGGTGTGATTGAGGCGGAGAAAGGTTTGCGGCTGAAGCGGAATGGTGTTGAATCTAAGTTCTTGGCTGGTGGTTTTGAACATTTTACATAAAAGGTAGTTATTAATGATGAAAGTAGGGAAGAATCAATTGACTGTGCGACAAATTATGTCGGATCCAGTTTTGTGTCTTGCTTTTGGCTTTGGGTCGGGATTGGCAAAAAAAGCCCCTGGAACATTTGGGACTTTAGCGGCTGTGCCTATTTATTTGCTATTGGTACAAACTAATATTTTGGTTTATACCATTATGACAGTGCTGTGTTCCGCTGTGGGGGTTTGGATCTGTGGGCAAGCGGCGGAAAAGTTGGGTGAGCATGATTTTGGTGGGATAGTCTGGGATGAGATTGCTGGTTTTTTAATTACTATGTGGTTTGTGAGTTTTTCTTGGCAGAATGTATTGATAGGTTTTGTTTTATTTAGAATATTCGATATTATCAAGCCATGGCCTATTAAGTGGGCGGACCAGAAGGTGTCGGGCGGTCTTGGGATTATGCTGGATGATGTTATTGCTGGTGTATTTGCAGGATTTATATTGATGTATTTAAATTAATTTAAAATAAAACTTGCGCCAATTAAGATAGTCAGTATAATAAGTCAAATCAATCGCGGGGTGGAGCAGCTTGGTAGCTCGTCGGGCTCATAACCCGAAG
>CAZXJK010000025.1:0-18018 GCA_964640895.1 uncultured Methylomonas sp. | reverse complement strand
GTTTATTTTGTTATGATAGAAGCAACAGGATGATTTTTGGAAAATTTTTGGAAAAACAAATGCAACAAAATACCGTAACAGAACAAATGACCCAGGCGGGACAAAAGATTGAGCATGATTCTTTTGCTATTGTCGATCAGGAAGTAGGGGAATATGATTATACAGAGGCGCAATGGCATATAGTGCGGCGTATGATCCATGCTACCGCTGATTTTGAATTTAATGGTTTGGTTCGCTTTCACCCTGATGCTGTGAGTGCTGGTCTGCAAGCCATCAGTCAAGGTGCTAATATTGTTGCTGATGTTGAAATGATTTGTGTTGGTTTGTCCAAGCCGCGCTTAAGTCATTTTGGTGTGCAGACGCATCATTTTATTTCTGATTCTGATGTGATTGCAGCGGCGAAGGAGGTTAACAGTACTCGAGCTGTACAAGCTATGCGCAAGGCGCAGAATTTAAATTTATTGGACAATAGTATTGTTGCCGTTGGCAATGCACCCACTGCATTATTAGAAGTTATTCGTATGATTAAAGAAGACGGTGTATGCCCTGCTTTAATCGTGGGTATGCCAGTGGGCTTTGTATCGGCGGCTGAGTCAAAAGCAGCAACCGCTTTATTACAAGATATTCCCTGGATTATTACTGATGGCCGTAAAGGCGGTTCTACATTGGTAGTCGCGGCTATTCATGCACTATTGGCTTTAGCTGAACAAGCACAAAAATAGTTTTGAATTTGGTTTACGTAGGAGGGGCTTTTAGCCACGATGTGTGGATATTGTTCGCGGCTAAAAGCCCCTCCTACAGTTTCGTTAACTTTTTACACCTCCCTGTATGATGCAAAAAAAACCGAAAGGTACGCGTAAAGGCTATTCTACTGGTGCTTGTGCTGCAGCAGCAGCAAGGGCTGCATGTTTGGGGCTGGTCTCAGGTGAAATTCCTGCACAGGTGGAATCACTATTGCCCAATGGTCAGCGGGTTACTTTTGCAGTGAGTGATCCATTGATTGTAGACGACAGTGCACATGCAGTTATCGTTAAAGATGCAGGTGATGACCCCGATTGTACGCATGGTGCACATTTAACGGCTGATGTACGTTTAATAAATGACAGTAATAATCAGGTCATATTAAAAGGTGGGGACGGTGTAGGTACTATTACTATGCGTGGTTTAGGGTTAGAAGTAGGTGGGCCTGCGATTAATCCAGTACCGCGTAAAAATATCGAAGCCAATATTCGTGAAGTTGCGAGTGAATTATTGGTAACGCATAGTTTGGAAGTGACTATTTCTGTACCAGGTGGTCAGGCAATGGCTAAAAAAACCTTAAATGACCGTTTAGGGATTATTGATGGTATTTCTATTTTGGGCACAACGGGTATTGTACACCCTTATTCTACGGCCGCATTTCGAGCGAGTGTTGTACAAGGTGTTGAAGTGGCTGCAAACCAGGGGCAGGCGACTGTGGTATTAACCACGGGTGGGCGTACTGAAAAATTTACCATCCGTGAATTAACGGATTTAGACCCAGCCTGTTTTGTGCAGATGGGGGATTTTTTAGGTCCGGCCTTAGATGCAGCGCAACAAGTGGGTATGCAGCAGATTATTATTGGCGGCATGGTGGGTAAATTAACCAAAATTGCCCAAGGTGAGGTAATTACGCATGCGCGACGTAATCCTGTTAATACGCAATTATTAGCGGATATAGCGGCAGAAGTGGGAGCCGATGCTAGCGTGTGTGCAGAAATTGCGGAGGGTGAAACCGCGCGTTTTGCAGGTGAACGTTTGGAAGAGCTTGGTTTAGGTACTGTGTTTTATCAGGCTTTATGTGCACGGGTAATTGCTACATTGCAAGGGCGTTACCCTGATACATTTAGCTATCGAATATTAATGTGTGATTTTGACGGGGTCAAGTTAGTAGATTATGAGTAATCGGTGTCAGATTATTGGGGTATTAGATAATGGTTCGGCGAGTTTGGCATCCACTGCCTTAGCTGCCATAGAGGGTGCAGATATTGTTATTGCTGCTACGCGGGTATTAAGTTTGTTTGCAACAGAGATTGTTCAGGCAGAGCAGAAAGATTTAACAGGCAAGTTAACACAAGTGCCGCAATGGATCAGCAGTGCTCTCGATGAACAAAAAAAGGTGGTGGTATTGGCAACTGGGGATCCCTTATGTCATGGAATTGCCAGTTATTTAAGTAAAAAGTTGGGCGCTGAACAGTTAGAAATTATACCCAATACATCTACTATTCAGCTTGCGTTTGCGCGCTTCGGTATTGCTTGGCAAGATACCAAGATTTGTTCGGTACACAGCAAAGATGCAGGTGAATGGCAAATCGGTTCGGATGCAGAACATGGCTTGTATGCATTATTACAAGCGATTAACCAGCATGATAAATTAGCCATTTTAACCAGCCCTGAAAATGATCCGGCACGGATTGCACGTATGCTGCGATTGGAAGGTATGCAGGGTTTATTTGTGATGCAGGTTGCGGAAAATTTATTATCTGCTGATGAGAAAATCTTTACGGGCTTGGCTATTACAGAGTTGGCTAAACAAAATTTTACAGGTAATGATGTGGTGATTCTAACTCGGCAATGTAGTAAGCAGCCTGAATTGCTATTTGGTTACGCTGATGCCGCATTTAAACAGCGTAAGCCAGAAAAAGGCTTAATCACCAAGCGTGAAGTACGGGCAGTGTCTTTGGCAAGAATGCAGTTAACGGCAGCCAGTATCGTTTGGGATGTTGGTGCAGGTTCGGGCTCGGTTGGTATTGAAGCGGCTAAATTATGCGCGCAAGGGCATGTTTATGCGATAGAAAAAAATGCAGTTGATTTTGCGATTGCAGGTGATAACGCGCGCAACTTTGGTTTGCACAATTACACTTTAATTGAAAATAAAGCACCGTTAGGAATGGAGAACTGGCCTGCACCTAATGCGGTATTTGTGGGTGGCTCGGGTGGCGAATTAATTGAATTAATTAAACTATGCTTGGCTAAGTTACAAGCAAATGGTTGTTTAGTGATGAATTTTGTCACGGTAGAAAACTTGAGTACTGCAGTGGAAGCCTTAAAACAAAGTGGTGCTATTTGGGATATTACCCAATTACAAGCGTCGCGTAGTCAGCCCATTTTACATATGCATAGAATGAGCGCAGAAAATCCTGTATGGATTGTGTGTGCGCAAAAGGGAGGACAGGCATGACAGGTGTATTATATGGCGCTTCTTTAGGGCCCGGGGATCCAGGTCTGATTACCCGTAAAAGTTGGGATTTATTACACTCTGGCGCAGACTGGGCTTATCCTGTCAGGAAAAAACAAGGTGAAAGTTATGCACTGAAAATTGTGTTGGCTGCCGGCTTAGAGTTGCCGGAAAATAGCATGGCACTGGTTTTTCCCATGACTCATGATCGTGAGATTTTAGCCAAATATTGGTTACAAGCGGCAACGACTGTCTTGGAAAAGCTGCAAGCAGGGCGTGATGTGGTTTTTTTGGTGGAAGGGGATGCCTCTACTTATTCCACTTTTCAGCATCTGGCTAAAACAGTTGCTGGCTTGGATGGTGGCGTACAGATTGAAACGATTGCCGGAGTGAGCTCTTTTAACGCCGCCGCCGCACGTGCAAAAATGCCTTTGGCTGATACTGATGATACTATTGCCATTATTCCTGCTGGCTATGGTATTGATATGATTGAAAAAATGTTGCTAGATTTCGATACTTTAATATTATTAAAAGTGAAGCCCTTACTTGATGATATAATTAGTTTATTAGAACGTACAGATTTAGTAACGAAGGCTTGCTTTATTGAAAAGGCGGGCTCAAGTGAAGAACGTATCGTTCATGACGTTCTAAGTTTAAAAGGCACAAAAGTCAATTATCTATCATTGCTAATGGTGCATAATTCCCATAGAATGCGAGGGGAACTTATCCGCGGTTGTCGGAAAAAGTAAACGCTCGATAATAAAGAGAGAGGAATAAATATGAACAGTACTCAAAAATTAATGGCTGCAGTTGTGGGTGTGTTTGCAATCGGTTTTTTAATGGTGGGATCTAATAACGACCAAACCAATGAGCAAAAAGAAGCGGCAGGAATGATTCGTGCTCTTGCTGCTATGCAAACGATGGCAAATAGAAAATGTCCGTTAGCGGTTAAAGCTGAAACAGGTGATGTCGTTTATTTCCCTACTGATACTGATACTGATAAACAAACATATGTTTCATTAACATGGGAAGCTTCAAAAACTGAAGACAAATACAGTTTTGAGAAAGCAGAATGTACTTTACATTTAACAGTTGGTGGTATCTCTAAATTAGTGATTGATGGCAAAACTATTATTGAAAAAGAAGTGAAATACTAATTTTATCTTCACCTTAGAATAGGCATAACAACTTATTCTATTTCCTACTGTTTTACTAGGTTATAATAATTCTTTATTTATAGCCTGGTAAAATTATGTCCTCACCCAAAATTGTTCTAGTTGCCATTACCAAGCATGGTGCTATCCAAGTTGCGCAATTAGCCGCAAAACTTCCCTTAGCTGACATCTTAGTCGCAGAAAAATTCCAAGAATTATTAAAAAGCAATACTGTTGCTCAGTTTTATACAGGCCCATTCAAAGCGCAAATTGCAGACTTATTCAAAAAATATGATCAAATTGTTTTTTTTGTATCTTTAGGTGCAGTAGTACGTTTGGTTGCGCCATTCTTAAAATCTAAAGATGAAGATCCTGGCATTATTGTGGTTGATGATGCTGCACAATTTGTGATTCCTGTGCTTTCCGGGCATGTAGGTGGCGCGAATGCCTGTGCTGAAATGCTGGCTGATATTTTAGATGCAACCCCTGTTTTGACTACTGCCTCTGATGTTGGTAAAACCATTCCTGTGGATATTTTAGGGCGTGAATTAGGCTGGCAAGTAGAAGCACCAAAAATTAATATTACGCGTGTTTCTGCGCACGTAGTCAATGAAGAGCCCATTGCTTTTGTTCAAGAAGCAGGTAGTAAAAATTGGTGGACACGCAGCACACCTTTACCCAAAAACATCCAGTTATTTGATGATTTTTATGCAGTTGACTTAAGTAAGTTTAAAGCAGTGTTATGGGTGACTAATGCCTATATTTCTAAGCCTTTATGGCAACAATTGCATGAGCGCCTTGTCGTGTATCGGGTTCCGGAATGAAAGTGGTCTTGGGTTTAGGGTGTGACCGTAACACTGCATTGAGCACTGTGGAAGCTGCAATTGATCAAGCCTTAGCTGCTAATGGCTTACTACATGAACACATTGTAAAATTTGCCAGTATCGATAAAAAACAAGATGAATTAGCCTTTATTCAATTGGTTGAAAAATACGCACTCCCTATGCAGTTTTATACTCCAGAACAATTAGCTATTGTGCCTGTACCCAGTCCGTCCGCAGTGGTAATGAAATATGTTGGAACACCATCAGTTTCAGAAGCCGCTGCTATTTTAGCTGCCTCGGCCGATATGACAGATTTATTGGTTGAAAAATATAAATATCGTGGTGCAGATGATAAAAATGCCACGGTATCCATCGTCCGAATGAGAAAAAATACATGAGCGGCAAGATATATTTAGTGGGCTTTGGCCCTGGCTCTGAAGAGCATATGACCTACAAAGCAAAATCAGCAATTGCTGAGGCCGATGTAGTCATTGGTTATACTACCTATATAAAGTTAGTCAAAGACTTGCTAGAGGGTAAGGAAGTAATTAGAAAAGGGATGACCGAAGAAATTGACCGTTGCATAGAGGCTTATGAGCAAGCCAAACTGGGCAAGACGGTAGCATTGATTTCTTCAGGTGATATTGGTGTTTATGGCATGGCGGGCCCTACTTATGAAGTGTTGCTACAAGCAGGCTGGACACCTGATGCTGAGATTCAGATAGAAATTGTACCAGGGAGTACCGCCTTATCTGCCTGTGCGTCATTAGTGGGTGCGCCGTTAACACATGATTTTTGCTCTATTTCCTTGTCGGATTTATTAACGCCTTGGCCTGTGATTGCCGGTAGGCTAGATGCGGCTGCGCGAGCTGATTTTGTGATTGCACTTTATAACCCTAAAAGTGGCCGACGTACTCAACAAATTGTAGAAGCACAAAATATTTTATTGCGTTATCGCGACGCTGCTACCCCTGTTGCGATAGTTAAATCCGCTTATCGCCGCCGGCAAGATATTCAATTAGTTCGGTTAGATGAAATGGCTGGGTGTGATATTGGTATGTTAACGACCGTATTAATCGGTAATTCAAGTACCTTTATTAAAGAATCTTTAATGATTACGCCGCGAGGCTATGCTAATAAATACAATAGCTTGACTGGAGAAGCTAAAGAGGGGGAGCAGGCTGGAGTGTCATTGTCAATGGGGCTAGAAGGCTGGTATGCCTGTTTGCGCCAATATGTACAAGATAATAATAGCTTAACATTAGAAAAAATTGCTACTTACTTTAATGTTGCTGTGGGCGAAGTGCTTAATGCTATTGCTGCGGGTGATAATGCAGGAGAGCATTGTGCCGCAGGAGTACGCCCTGATAAATTAGCTGAGGTTATTAGCCAGTGTGAAGCTTGGGGTAAACTGCGTGGCATAGTGCGTGCTGAAGCAGGTGCTGTGACCGAGCTATTTTTGCACGCGCAAGATTTTGTGCAGCGAGGTGACTGGCTAAATATTGAGACAGATGCTTTTCATTGTCATATTAATTGGGGCAATGTTGCTAGTGCCTATTTTGCGAGTCGCGAAGGTAAATCTTATGGTGTGAATTTTGTCGACGACAAAGATCACTTGGTTTTTAGACTGCTATTGACAAAAGATAATGGTGAATTTAGCAGGACTAAGTTGGATAGTTATCAGCAAGCATGGAGACAATTGACTGCTGTAGGAGATTCAGATGACTGAGGTGCTCAAGCCTAAAATGATGGAGTACACTCGGCATTTGTCGGTGTGTATAGGAGAGCGATGCACTCCAAATGGTGAAGGGCAGGCATTGTATGATCTGTTAAAAGACAAGTTCAAGCAATCAGGGCTTAATGCAGGTGACTTGAGGGTAAAGCGTAGTCGAGTGACTTGTTTTGGAACCTGTAAATCAGGGCCGCTTATTTGCGTGCAACCTGATGGAGTCTGGTATTATGACGTTACCAGCGAGAAATTGGATAGAATTATTAACGAACATTTGCTGGGTGGTGTGCCTGTCGCCGAATATAGTTATCACCAAGGGCCTGGCACAACTGATTAAAAAATGAAAAGACGACAAAGAGGTTTTATATATGGCTAACCAAGCATACACCGGAAATATCGCAGCCTGGAAAGATGACAGAGGATTTGGCTTTATCAGAACAGAAACGGGTAACAAAGAAGATGATGTTTTTATTCATATTTCTTCGTTGAATAATATGAGCCGTCGCCCGCGGGTGGGTGATGTGATTCACTATGATTTAATAGAAGATAACGGCAAAACTAAAGCAACCAATGCGATTATTGAAGGGGTAGAGCCTTTTAGTGAAGACGCTAAGGGTTGTAACATGCTGGTCACTATTATTCTTACTGCCATTGTTTCTAGTGGTATTACTGTGTTGGTAATGAATAATATCTGATATGACTGATAGCCCATAAGTATTGTGGTTATTTATGGGCTATCAACACAGAATAACTACCTTTTGTTATTACAATATGACTTTTAAGGCACTCCTTCCAGTAATTTAATAAACATAATGAGAATATATCAACGCTTTGGTATTATTACCCTGACTTGTTTTATTGCTAGTTGTACGAGTTTGCATGCGACAGGTCAAGATATTGAGCACGAGAAGCATGTGCAGGTTAAGCAGCATAGTACAGAGTTAAACCTTGATGCTGGGCTGCGGCAGTTACTGCGTGAGGAAATGCAAGCAATACAAACAGGTATGATGTCTTTGGTCCCTGCTATTGCAAGTGGCGATTGGGGTGAAGTTGCTCGTATTGGCAAAAAGATGCAAGGTAGTTATATCTTAAAACAAAAACTAACGCCAGAGCAGCGTCATACTTTGCACAGCTCTTTACCTGCTGAATTTATAAAACGAGATCAAGCCTTTCATAAGGATGCTGGTATGTTAGCACATGCGGCAGAGATGGGGCATCCTGATATTGCCAATTTTTATGTCTATAAATTAATAACGGCGTGTGTTGAATGTCATGCTGAATTTGCCACGCAAAGATTTCCAAATTTAGGGCTTAAGCAAGAGTCAGTTCATCATCATTAAAACTATAAGCGTGTGCTGGTTGTGAAGTATTTGTACTTTGCATCAACTGTATAGCTGATTTTTCTTTAATTGTTGTTATTGCCCATGCGTGTAATCGCGCACTGGGCATGCTAGGAGGGGTGTGGTTTAAGCCCATTCCTCCCAGTTCCTGGTTTGATCATAATACTTCCTCATGCCTATTTTCTAGGTCTCTATTTCTATGTTTTTTAGCAAGACTCTGATGCTTTTTTGCAAAGAAAAAGCCTGCAAACCCTGCAATGGTTAAAATAATTAATGCAGAGGATGGTGGCTTTGCTGCTGAATTAAAGTCATTAGAAATAGCGGTGTTCTGTGTCTCGACTATGCTGCCTTCGCTTTGCCAAGTACTGTTTATATTCCCTAAGTCTCTCGCTTGTATATTGCTCGTTGTAAAAAAACTACCTATTAAAAAGAGTAGAACTATGGATTTTTTCATGGCTTCCTACCGTTAAATCAAATAAAAAATAGACAATAGCAAGTGAGAGTTTATCTTGCAGCTATTATCAAAGAATGCGATAAGATTAACAAAATAAATTTATCTAAACTTTGATATTTATCCCAAAATGAGGAAAGCTTGGGTAAGTTGAATGTTGCTTTTGCTATTCAGACTTGTTTTCGCTAGGCAATAAAAAAGGGGGCGATATATATCGCCCCCTTTTTTACCCCAGCTTATTTGGATAGGGGGTGTTGAAAAAACTACTAAATGTTACTTATCAGCAATCATAAAATAACCAGAAGCCGTTGTTTTTAAGATAACAAAACCTTCTTGGTCAGCTGTGGCAGCTTGTATCATTAATAGCTCAGAGGTAGCTAGAGCCGTTACTGAACTTGCGTCCCAATTTACCATTACTGCATTAATGCTATTTAGGTCTGTTTTATTGCCTTTATAAGCGACTTTAATGAACATAGACGTGCCGTTGTATGAATCTACCAGATCTCTAGCACTATCGCGGACAGCAAAGTAGAATACATCAGAGCGTAATGTTCCATAGTTACGTGCGTTTAGTATATCTTGAGCAATTGATTCAGCGCCAGATACATAGCCAAGAGCACCACGAAAAGTTGGGAATAACAGCTTGTTAGCTGTATTGCCATCAACAATCGCTACCATATTACGTAAGTTTGGTGTGCCTTTATTTGGTGAAAAGTAGAATGCATCAGAACCAGACAAGTCAGGAGCCATCATGGAGCTTAACTCTGGGCCAATAGCAGACAGAAGCGTATTAGTATTGATGCTTCTAAATTTACCAATAACTTCAGTCGCGCTAGAGTTTTTCAGTATAGTCATAAATGGGTCAACTTTAGTAGTAAATAAAATATCTTCTACATTTTCAGTCACGTCCCCATTAGGCTGCACCTTCATATAATCCAGATCCAGAATATAATGACCTTCTGCTACCAAGCGAGCATCAGGAATTGTTCTAAGGCACTTGGAAATAAATAAGCATCCAATATTTGGGCAGGTTTTTTGTTTGTCATTAGTGCTGTAGCAATAGGTGCATAGCAGGCTACGTAACTATTGCTACAGTACTGATGACGGACAAAAAACCAGTAAAGATGGATGATGTGTGTTTCCAGGTGCCTAAGGCTAGCAGTACAGCAAGGCATGAGCATCCCTAATTATTAGCAGGGTATGGGGTTTGCCTATAATAAGCAATAACGGCGAAGTGCTTTATGATAGAATGGCGCACGTAAAATTACCATGAATCCCTTTTATTATATGAGGTTAGGAGTAGTTAATATATGGCCAAAGTTTGGTTTGTTGGTGCAGGGCCAGGTGACCCTGAATTAATAACGCTAAAAGCACAAAATCTGATTGCACAAGCAGATGCAATTTTATATGCGGGCTCTTTAGTTTCTAAAACCGCTACACAATGGGCACCAGCATCTTGTGTCATCCAAGATTCTAAGGGCATGACTTTAGAAGACATTACCGACTGGCTAATAAAGCAGTCTGTTGGTGATGCGACTGTTATTCGTCTACAAACGGGTGATCCTGGCTTGTATGGAGCGCTAATTGAGATGGTGCAGCCTTTAGATAAGGCTGGTGTTGATATTGGTGTAGTGCCTGGGGTCACGTCGGCTATGGCATCTGCAGCTTGTGCAGTAGAATCGCTCACATTACCCGAAGTAACCCAAACCGTTATTTTTAGTCGGGTAGAAGGGCGTACGCCCATGCCGAAAGGTGAGTCGTTAGCAGAATTAGGCCAGCATCATTGCACGCTGTGCTTATATTTATCAATTACTCTACTGAAAAAAGTCCGTGAAGATTTATTAGCAGCAGGCTGGCAAGATGATTCGCCAATTGTGGTGGTGCATAAAGCGAGCTGGCCTGAGGAGCAGAAAATTATTCGTGGCACGCTGGCAACGATTAAAGAGCAATGTAAACAAGCAGGCATTAATGCGCAGGCCATGATTATTGCCAGTCCTGCATTAGGGGCTAGACAATGGCCTACCATTAAAAAATCTAAATTATACGATGCGCAGTTTAGCCACCGTTTTCGCAAAGCAAGTAAAGGTCAGGAATAAATATGGAACACACGATTTTATTAGTTGGGCATGGTTCGCGTGCATTACAAGGTAATATTGAGATAGACGCTTTTGCGGAGCAGTGGCGTGCGCAGCATCCGGAATGGCGTATTGACGTTTGCTTTATTGAGTTTGCCGATGTTTTGTTAGATGCAGGTTTTGATATTGCCGCAAAAGACTCTAAAAAAGTGATCGTGGTGCCCTTAATTCTCAATGCTGCTGGGCATGTCAAAATGGAAATTCCTGAGCATTTAGCCAAAGCAAAAGTACGCCACCCACAGGTTGAGTTTATTTATACAGCACATATTGGTGCGAGTACTGGGGTATTAGCCATTCTGAAACGTAGCTTGCAAAATGTGATGCAGACTCTAGATGCGCCTGACCCAAAATCAACAGGGGTTATAGTATTGGGACGTGGCTCCTCAGATAAAGTAGCTAATGGTGAAGTCGCTAAAATGGCTCGCTGGTTATGGGAAGATACCCAGCATGAGTTAGTTGATATTGCATTTACCGGCATTACCTTTCCACGTTTAGAAACTGCGGTACAAAGGCAAGTCAAACTAGGTATGACCCAAATTTGTATTTTGCCTTATTACTTATTTACAGGAACTCTGATTAATCGTATTGCTAAGCAATTTGAGCGTTTGCAAACTCAATATCCGCAAGTTAGTTTTGGTTTAGGCCAATATTTTGGTTTTGAGCCAGAAATTTATGCGAGCTTAGATGCTAAAGTGTTAGCTGTCGTCAGTGAGAAAACGGATCATATGATGGAGTGTGATGACTGTAGTGATTGACAATTTGCCCAAGATCATGGGCAGGGGCATCAGCATTAGAATAAAAGGCCGCGTGTTAGTGGCCTTAATCTTTTTCCATACCGCATCAACAACCTCCATTGAAACATCATCGGTATTTTTATTATTTGGAAATAGTATAGTCATTTAGGCTCAATCATTAAGTAATGATTAATGTTGGGTGTCTGTTATCGACCCAAAGCGGTCAGCCAAAAGCGACTGGAAAATGCTAAAGTCTCCCATTTTTACCAGATAATTATTAGCTATGAACAATTTAGGGAGGCAGGTGCAATACTTTTCACAGATCAAAATTAAAAATCAAGTTGGCTGACCTCTATGAACTTCACTATTTAAGAGAGCAATATCCATGTGGTTAAATGGCAATAAAATAAATGAAACTGAGATACGTGCTTATCGAGAGCCTTTATTACGCGCTACCCCAAAGTATATTGTGATTGATAACTTATTTAATGAAGAAAAACTTAATGAAGTATTGAGCCTTTTACAGCAAACATCTCGTTGGCAAACACAAAAACACACTTATTCGGCTTTATACGTCGATAATGAACAGTGGCAAATAACTAATACTGAAGAGCGCTTTGTACAGCGTGAAAGATGGCAACGTGAAATTAACGAATCTGATACCAGTACCGCGCAAGATTTATTGGGATTTTTGCGTAGTAAAGAATTTATGGCGGTGTTATCGCGTATTTTTAATGTAACAATCACTGATATTAATGTAGCTACCCCAGACATTAATACTAACTTTTTTCGCCTTGGTGCTAAAGACTTTGTAAAACAACATGCTGATGATTCTCCTGGAAGAGAAATTTGCATGCTCCTATATTTAAATAAAGACTGGAACGTCAATTCTGGTGGTGAGCTAGTATTTATTGGTCAGGACGATAAACAAGTCAGCATTGCACCGTTATATAACCGTTGTGTTTTGTTTGATCCTTCATCAATAGGCTCTGAACATTGGGTGAAAAGGCTAAATTCTCAAGAATCAATTGGCTATCGATACAATGTGGTAAGTTGGTATTGGTCAGAGTAAGGCACTTGGAAATAAATAAGCATCCAATATTTGGGCAGGATTTTTGTTTGTCATCAGTGCTGTAGCAATAGGCGCATAGCAGGCTACGTAACTGTTGCTACAGTACTGATGACGGACAAAAAAACTAGTAAAGATGGATGATGTGTGTTTCCAGGTGCCTAATGTCCTTTCTAAAGTACACCTACCTCAGATAGAACTATCTTGAGAAACACCGTTAGTAAGTAATAAAGGAAAACAATATGCTATTATCCCCCGCTTATTTCTAAATCCGCATTAACACTCTCATCCCTTAGTCACTTTCTATTATTACTGAACCACAAGATGAATAAAAAAATTGAATTATTAGCCCCTGGCGGCGATGTTGAAGCCATTAAAGCTGCTGTTATTGCGGGTGCTAATGCCGTGTATTGTGGTTTAGTTAATTTCAATGCTCGCAACAGAGCCTCTAATTTGTCTTTTGACGATTTACCTGGCATTTTACGCTTAGCTCACGAGCATGATTGTGAGGTATTTTTAACCCTAAACGTGGTTATTTTAGAGCAAGAAATTGTGGGTTTAATTAAGATTCTGAACAAACTTGTTAATACCAAGATTGATGGCATTATCGTGCAAGATTTGGGTGCTTTCAATTTAGTTAAAAAATACTTCCCTACGCTCAAAGTTCACGCTTCAACACAGTTAACAACACATAACGAAGGGCAGATAAAGTTTCTTGCAAAAATTGGTGCAACACGGCTTAACTTATCACGCGAACTCAATATCCACGAAATTAAATCATTAACCTCAGTTGCCCATCAATATGACCTGTTAACCGAAGTTTTTGTACACGGTGCCTTGTGCGTTGCTTTTTCGGGTCAGTGCTATTCTAGCTCAGTAAGCGTGGGTAACTCTGGCAACCGTGGCAGTTGCAGCCAAGCCTGTCGTGATGAATATGAAATCACAGAAACAGGCAATCAGTACCCGCTTAACCTAAAAGATAATTCTGCCTATTTTGACTTGCCAGCACTCGTTGATGCAGGGGTTGATTCTCTGAAAGTTGAAGGCCGAATCAAAAATGCACACTATGTCTATACCGTCGTTGACACTTGGCGTAAACAGATCGACACGTTTGAAAAGTCAGGACAATTACAAAATGATGATGCTAACTTACATCGTGTTTTTAACCGTGGCTTTACCAACTCTTTTTTAAAGGGTAATCTCACCAAGGATATGTTTATCGACAGCCCACGTGATTACAGTCTTAAACATGCCATAAAAGAAAGTCAGGTTGTTTTATTGAAAGATATAGAGCAAGTTAAGAAAAATCATTATCAGCAAAAAAACAATCTGGGTGACGAACTTGCTGAAAAAATTAAAGATATTAGCATTGCCAAACAAACTATTGCGTTGTCTTTTACCGGAAAATTGAGCCAGCCATTAACGCTAACTATCATAGTCGGTGATAACGATAAAACGCATAGTCTAAAAACAGAATCCACACTAATCCCTGCCCAGAAATTGCCGATTGACCTAGCTGTTTTAGAAAGAAGTTTCAAAAATTTTGCTTTCAATCATTTTGATATTACTGATTTTAATTGCACGGGCTTGGATGAGCATTTAATCATTCCGTTTAAGGAAATAACCACGCTTAAAAACCAAGCGACTTTGTTGCTCACTCATTCTGCCACAATAATTCCTCACGCCACTGTTCCCGAATTAGTTAAGCACAAAAAAATCTCTAACAAGCCTAGTCTGTCAATTTTGATAGCCGACGTAAAAGATATGTATCTATGTAATTTAACTCAGGCAGATGTGTATTTCAAATTACCTGAAAGCTTAAAAAAAGGCTGCAATAAACATATCGATATTTTATTGAATAATCCACGTTTAATTCCGTGGTTTCCAGCGGTTTTAATTGGCAAAGATTATGACGAATCGGTACGGATTTTAGAACACGTTCGCCCCAAACGTATTGTCAGCAATAACACCGGCATTGCCTATAAAGCGCTTGAAATGGACATTGAATGGATTGCAGGCCCATTTTTAAACACCACTAATTCATATGCATTATTAACCCTGCAAGAAGAATTAAATTGTGCGGGCGCTTTTATTTCAAACGAAATTAACCGCATACAAATTAAAAAAATCGCCCGACCTGACAACTTTAAATTGTTATACAGCATTTATCATCCTATTTTACTGATGACCAGCAGGCAATGCTTCTTTCAACGTACGGTCGGTTGTGAAAAACCCAGTATTGAAGATGGCTGTATGCTGAAATGCGAAAAATCAACCACTATCACCAATACTAATGGCGTTTCTTTTGCTATTGATAAACAAAAAGGCGGCTACCCCAGCCTCTACAATGATGAACAGTTTTTAAATGTAGATATAGTGAATGATTTGAGTGATTTATTTGATGAATTTTTTATAGATCTTACTGACATTGGCTCTGGGTCTAAAGCAGAGCCAGACAAAGCACAATTAATTATGCAATTTGAAAACATGCTAAATGGTGATGAGAGTGCACCGCAAAATCTGCACCAAATGGTAGCACTATCGACTAGAAACCAATATAGGAAAGGGCTGTAAATAGCACACTCTTGATGACTTATCCCATACTGTACTCCTTGCAAAACTGCCCCTATGCAATGCGCGCTAGACTGGCCATTTTAATGTCTCAACAAACCGTATTCATTCGCGCTATTGTGATGAAAAACAGGCCAGCTGAACTATTAACACTTTCCCCAAAAGGCACCGTGCCTGTTTTAGTGTTAGGCACTGAGTCTAGCACTCACGTTATCGATGAAAGCTTAGATATTATGTTATGGGCGCTTAATCTTAGTGACCCTGACAATTTACTTTATGCAGAAGATGTAAAAGCATTGCCTGAAATGCTGGCAATAATTAATGAAAATGATCAACAATTTAAACCCAACTTAGAACGCTACAAACGTGCCAGGCGTTTTCATGGCGATGATGAAGAAGCGTGCCGTCTACAATGTGAACCTTTTATCCAAGCATTAGAACAAGCGTTTGTCACAACACCCATTTTTAATGGGCTCAACACCCAGCTTGCTTGATTTTGCATTATTACCTTTTGTGCGGCAATTCTCTCGCGTCAATCGACAATACTATCGTCATGGCTCTTATACTAATTTGCAAAATTGGTTAAAACGCCACTTACAAAGCTGGTTATTTGCCAAGGCTATGTTTCAATATCCGTTATGGTTAGAGACATATGAAGAAAACAGTCTGGGTAAGGCAGCCAGATTTATGAACTAATACTGTCAACTGATTAAATATTTTGTTACTAATGGACTTATAGATATGAATATAAAAGCACTTACGCCAGATGAAGATGAAAAAAAAGTAATTTTAGATGGCTCAGGCATTGATTATGAGCTATTTTTTTTAACTGAGACGGGGCTTACAAAAAGTATCTTGGATGCTACCGCGCCTATAGTTCAGTTATTAAAAACTAAAAAAGTACATGACTATGATGCCCAGCAACGAGGCACTGAACATAAGGTAATGCTTCCATGTGTTATTTTAAGCAACGGTCTTCGTGAGGAAACAAAGGCTTCGTTATATCGTGCAAATACTAGAGGTGATACACGCTTTTGGCCAGGAAGATTTCATGATTTTGCATCATCTGACCAAGTATTCGCATTATTTATCGAAAATAGTAACATTGTACTTTTAAACTTATCGGATGATCAGCCTCTTAATGCAACTGATGGTTCTGACTTTTCTGAGATATTAGATCGTATTAACTTAGATTCAAATGAATTCATTGGGGTGGTAGGTTTCGGCGAGGAAACTGAAATTGAAGATGCTGTTAGTAGCGAAATAGATGAGCCATCTCGATTTGAGGTTTCTAGTTATGGCTGGGACAGTGATGTAGAAGGGCTTGTGAAACGACTCAATCGCGGCGATATTAAATTACCAGGTTTTCAACGCGGTTTTGTATGGAGCCTACTTGAGCAATCTAGGTTTATCGAGTCTTTGATTCTTGGTTTGCCTGTTCCAAATATCTTTCTTGCACAAGACCGTAACTCCAAGACCTTAAATATTGTAGATGGGCAACAACGGTTAAAAACACTTCAGCGGTATTTGGCTGGAGATTTCCCTATATCTAACAGTAAGAAAATCCATGAAGATCTTCGCGGGTGTTACTTTAACCGTGAAGTGGCCAAAACCGCGAAGTCTAAAGTTCTTGAAGATTCCGATGAGCGAACTTTAAGTGATTCTATTTTACACAGCATAGTAATTCGCCCAGATCCTTCTTCGGATAGTCCTGAATATGGCCATGAATATAATAACGCAGTGATACAAATATTCAGAAGGTTGAATACCAGCGGAAAAGCTTTGCAACCGCAGGAAGTTAGATCATGTATTTTCTATGGACCATTTGATGATCTTCTTCATGACTTGAATAAGGTTGAGTCATGGCGCAGTTTGTTTGGTGCTGAACATAGTCGATATAAAGATATTGAAACTATTTTGAGGTTTTTTGCCTTGTATGATGATTTCGAAGATTATAAAGCGCCAATGCCTAGTTTTCTTGATAGGTATATGGAAGAAAAACGTAATATTAATGCTGACAAGTTGCTAGTAATGCGTAAGCTCTTTGAATCAACTACTAGTCGTCTATTTGATGCTTGTGGAGAATCACTGTTTAAAACTGGTGGCACTCTTCTTTTATCAAAGTTTGATGCTGTCACTGTTGGTTTCGCGAAAGCTGTGGCTTCAGGAGTAACATTTGAAAACACAGAAATAATCTCCAAAATAGAGCTGTTGCTTGCCGATGAGGATTATATGGATTCTACTGCTGAATTCATTAATGACAAAGGAAATGTGGTCAAGAGGGTTAGCGCAGCAATCAAAATATTTGAAGGGTAGAGTTATGGCACCTCGTTCTCGCCATAAAGGCCACGATAAATATAAATCTAGAATAACTAACTTGTTTAATTCATATGATAAAGTTAGTGATCCTGAAGATCAGGCACATAATGCTAAATATCTTGCTGTTTTGGTGTCTGGCTATTTAGAGCAGGCAATCAAAGAGCTGTTATTGCATTATGCATCTCAGGGAGCTAGGTCACAGATATCAAGGTATATAGAAAAGACTTGGCCAATCTCTAAGAATATGAAAACCGAAAATATTGAGACTATATTGAATCAATTTGACTCAACATGGGGTGATGAATTTCAAGCTTGGCTTAGAGAAGAAGATCTGAGAAAAGGGCATATAAATTCAATAGTGGAATGGCGTAACAGTATCGCTCACGGGCAGGAGTCAAATACAACGGGTGTTACGCTTGTTTCAGTTCGTAATGCTTTTTCCAGCGATTCAGCGTATTTTGCATTTTTTACCTTTAGTCACGCTCAGTTTTCCACA